>JBKPGB010000001.1:0-127963 GCA_046729135.1 Thermoproteota archaeon
GGTGAATCCAATCATGGATGCATTTAAGATCCTCTTTGGGCAGCAATAGTATTCAAGATAGTAAAGGATCTAAAGTGCACTGATAGAACTATTAAATTTAGAACACTTCCCATCATAATATGTAAGGTTTCTAAATCTATGTTTTAATAAGCCTGTCCTTTTTAAATACCTAATTTGAGGATGCAAATAAGAGTAATATTTAGAAACTGCCACTAATTGTAACTTAAATGGACATTTGATTATCGAATTTAGAAGGTGTTACTCATTGACACTGAAATGCTTAATTCTGTTTTTACCCGACTTAGTAAAGTGGCAGTAATAGGCAGTAAAATAGTAATTTTGCACTTGTTACAACTCTTATTTTGTGGCATTATGTGCCATAAATACAAAGTGTACGTGGCATAAATTCAAAGTGTTAAAATTGAAAAAGTGATAGTTATTGATAGTAAATAGATAAGTGAGCAAATTATTTAAAGTTTAGAGTCTTAGATGAATCTAATGAATACACCAGCATCAATTCTACTAGGGACCATAGCCCTTTCGTTAGTTGTCTCATATCCAGTGCTGAGTTTGGCTCAGGACCAACCATCCACAGGACAACAATCTCAAGAACAGTTTGATGTACCATTGAATTTCTCCCTAAAAGTTAAAGGCGACGGCGAGGACAAGAATGCTACATCAACAGAAGGAGGTAAGGACGTTACTGTGACCTTGAGTGTCCAAAATGGTCAGGGCGGAAGCCTCGCGCTGGTACCTCTAACGGCAAAAGTATCTAATGATACCAAAACACAGGATCTAGCATTTTGTGTCTCTTTGAGCGAAGAAAAGGAAATGTGTCAGTCATTAGAAGAAATAGTGAAAGCGCAAGGGGAAAATCAAACTTCCAGTGAATCTTCTAACGAAACAAGCGCTTCTGGTGACTCATCTGACAAAAATAATGACATTAAAGATAACTAGGGTAGCCTAGTTACAAATATTTTTTATTTATTATTTTTTAACGATTAATTGTTCTGAATGGTACAATGATTTTGGGCGCGTAGCTTGTTTTATACCGTGGCAATATGAAAGAAATCACTTTTGATACATTTGTTCTAACCTTAACTAATAAATTGTATAATCATTCCCTCAATTGTTCTGGGATCTGTTACTGTTAGATTGTAATTTTCAGGATACTTTCTAAGATATGTAGAATAAAGTCTCTTTGTTCAACGCTTCTAATTGACTCTAAAAAGAGTTCCCGCCTCACATTTTGACCTACTAAACACAAATATAAAAGAATATTATATACTCAATAAATGCAGTATTTTACGGCTCTAAAAATAGGAGAAAAACGAGTCAGAGCAGCTCAAGAAATTTTAAATAAATATACTGGAAATGTAGCCATGCCGGCCTTAGCATTGAAGGACAACAAGAATAATATCTGGGAACCGGTTGGAGAAGAAAACTATTTCACTTCAGTAAAGAATGAAAACGGTTACTTGATTGCAATTTGTGATAAAAATGGAATTGCAAAATCTGTAGCTCAATGGTTTATTGAAGTTCGAAAAGATGAAATTATCAAGAATATAATTCAAAATGAAAACATTCCCGAATATAATGGCAAAGTGGTTCTTCCAATTTAATACTTAAGTAGATATGTTATTTATTGATCCTAATTGAAAAAAAAATATGAACAATCTATAGAGATCAAAGGCCATCTCATTGATTCAATGATTTTGACTAGAATATTTGACAAGATCATGGACTTAAAGGGAGACTTTAATGTTCTTGAATTTAATGTTGGAAAAAAGAAAGATGAATTGAGTTATGCAAGATTATTGATAACAGGAAAAAATAAAAAACATCTTAACCAGTTATTAGAATCAGTTTTTATAGAAGGTGCGCAACCAACTAAAATTGATGGAGTCGTCCTAAAGTCAGCTCCAAGGAACATGGTAATGCCAAAAGATTTCTACAGTACAACTAACAATGCCACACAAATTTTTTTCAATAATAAATGGATTGATGTTGAAAATATGATGATGGATAAGTGTATTGTAGTTAATCTTAGGAACAGAAAGGCAGAATGTAGAAAAATTAGGGATATTCGTAGTGGAGATATGATAGTAACCGGTGAACAAGGAGTTAGAATATTACCTGAGGAACGCCCAAGGGAAGGTGTTGACATTTTTCAATTTATGAGTAGTACAAGTTCCAGTGAGAGGCCTACTCAACAGATTGCAAGAAAAATAGCAATGGATATTTACAGTACCAAGAATAATGATGGAAAAATAGTGGTCACTGCCGGACCAGTAATTGTCCATTCTGGTGCCGCAGAATCACTAGCCAAGATGATTAGAATGGGGTATATAGATGGACTACTTACAGGTAATGCATTAGCTGTCCACGATATAGAAAATTCACTATTTGGTACTTCTTTGGGGATCAATGTAAAAGATGGAACATTAGCAATTCGTGGTCATAGAAATCACATGCAGGCAATAAACGAAATTTTTAGAGCAGGCTCCATAGAAGAGATGGTAGGGAAAAATATTCTAAAATCGGGAATCATGTATGAGTGTATAAAAAATAATGTACAATTCGCTCTTTGTGGATCGATTAGAGATGACGGACCTATTCCAGGAGTAATTACTGATATTATAGAAGCGCAAAATAAATACAGAGAAATTTTAGCAGACACAAAAATGGTTCTTATGCTCTCTACTATGTTACATTCAATTGCCGTAGGGAATATGATCCCTGCGCGAGTAAAGGTCGTCGCAGTAGATATTAGTCAGGCCGTTGTAACAAAACTTCTAGATAGAGGAACGACACAAGCAATAGGAATTGTCAGCGACATTGGAGCATTTCTTCCAATGGTATTAGATCAGTTAGAACAAATATCAAAAAAATGAAATTTGTAATTAGATTAGATCAACCTGAAGAGAAGATGTTAATTCATCATCATTTTACGTTAGTGAAAATATCCTACGCATTAGGTTTTTTTAATTTATTATTTATTAGACGCATTGCAATTTTTGGATCTGCACGTCCATTGGTAAACTTCATAACTTTTCCAAGCAAGAAATTTATTGCTTCATGATTCGTTTTTGCATCTTCAACGGCAGATTTTTCTGTATCGAAAACTGATTCAACTGCATCCGTGAGGATTTTTTCATCAGCTATCTTGAAAGAATTTGTATTATTCACAACTTCCGACGGTAACAATCCGCTCTCGAATATTTTGACTAGAATATCTTTTGCCGTGGTTCTACTAATCTTATTTCCTTCAATCATTTTAACTAATTCTGCGATATGCTTTGGTTTCACCTTGATGTTTCTCAAATAGTCAGTACTCTCACTATCATCTTCAATCATACTCTTAAATTCAGTAATTAGAAAATTGGCTATTTCGACAGGTGAAAAATATATTTTCAGTGTAGACTCAAAAAAATCAGCCAATTTCTTATCATTTATGAGGATATTGGATGTGTGTTCTGACAATTTATATTTTGATACAAAACGATCGAATCTTTGATTTGGTAGTTCGGGCATGTGAACTTTTAAATTAGAAACAAAATTATCACCTAATACAATAATCGGAATATCAGGTTCTGGAAAATATCGATAATCATGCTCTTCTTCTTTACTTCTTGACTTATATGTAATTTTTTTCTTATCATCCCAATGTCGCGTTTCAGACTCTATTTTGATATTCCGGTTATACATGCTAGTTTGCCTAGTAATTTCATAGTTGATGGCTTTTTCAACTTCCTTAAAGGAGTTAATATTTTTAATTTCTACCTTGTTACCACCCTTCATAGACACATTTACATCACATCTTACTGATCCCTCCATCAAAGTATTGCATACACCAAGATGTTCAAGTGTCAACGATAACTTATTTAAAAATAGCCTAACCTCTTTTGGATTTGTAAAATCAGGCTCTGTGACTATTTCGATCAATGCAACACCGGCCCTATTGTAGTCTATCAAAGCAGAGTTCCTAACGTTCATGCCCCCCTCAAGATAAATAATTCTCCCGGGATCCTCCTCCAATTGAATTCTACTAATTCTAATTTTTTTTGAATCATCCAGATCAAATAAGCCTTCTACTCCTATACTTGAAAAGCCATAGACATTATACTGGGTTATCTGAAAGTTTTTCGGTAAATCTGGATAAAAATAATTTTTACGATAAAACATAATCTTGTCTGGAACTTTACACCCTAAAGCAATGGATGTCATTGTAGAATATTCTATAGCCTTTTTATTGATAATTGGTAAAGTACCCGGTAATCCACAACATATTTCACAAATGTTTGTATTGGGTCTCAGATCACGATAGTTTCCACGACAAGAACAAAATAGTTTACTTTCAAGCACAGTTATCTGAGCGTGAATTTCCAATCCGATCATTACCAAACTCATGTTAGATTTGGTCTCCTTTGAATATTGATGGTATTTTCAAGGGCATATGATACATCGATTAGCTTTTGTTCTTCAAATGGCGCAGCCATCATCTGCAATCCTATAGGAAGACCGTTACTAAATCCAATGGGCAGTGATATTGCAGGAATTCCTGCAAGATTGGCTATAACTGTGTTTATATCAACAAGATACATCTTAATTGGATCATCTATTTTTTCACCAAACTTGAATGGAAGGATCGGCATTGTTGGTCCAATCAACAGATCGTATTTTTTGAATAACTTAAGTAATTCCAACTTTAATAGTGAGCGAAGACTCCTAGCCTTGAGATAATATTTACTATAATATCCCGAAGAGAGAACATATGATCCTATTAGTATTCTCCTTTTTACCTCTTCTCCAAAGTTTTTTCTAACATTACTAAAATAAGTATCCCATTTGTATTCCTCTATTGGAAGGTCAAATCCATATCGAATATTATCATATCTCGCAAGGTTACTACTCGCCTCGGCGCTTGCAAGAGTATAATATGAGGGTAAAGCATAATGCAGATTTTTTATCGATATTTCATCACACGTACATCCTATCTCTTTAAATTTATCAGATGTAGAATAAATCGTTCCTGTAACTCCATGATCACCAGCGTTAATCAACTCCTTTACTATCGCAATGTCAAATTTGTCTAATTTATTATTAATAGTAATTGGTGATGATGACATACTTGTATTATCACTATTATCTTTTCCAGAAATTATGTTCATTATCAGTACTATGTCCTTGACCGATCTGCATATGGGACCAATTTGTTCTAGACTATTTGCATAGGAAATTAAACCGTATCTACTTACCCTTCCATAAGTTGGTTTAAGTCCAACAACTGAACAGAAACTTGCAGGGCATCTTATTGAGCCTCCAGTGTCCGAGCCGAGAGAAACAGTACATTCTCCAGCCGCAACAGCAGCGCCACAACCACCTGATGATCCACCAGGTACATAATCTAAGTTCCACGGATTATGAGTTGGATAATATCTACTGTACTCTGTCGTTGAACCCATACCAAATTCATCCAAGTTTAATTTCCCTAATATTATTGCCCCATTTTGTTTCAGGTTCCGTATGACTGTCGCATCATATGATGGAACATAATCTTCTAGTATTTTTGATGCGCACGTAGTTCGGATATCTTTTGTAGAAATGTTATCCTTTATTCCAACCGCTACTCCGCCTAAGTAACCTATATCTTCATTCTCTTTAATTTTTCTATCTATTAACTTTGCAGAAGATAGCGCTCCTTCAGTGTCTAATGTAATAAACGAGTTTAATTTTGATTCCACATCTTCTATTGTTTTAATGAGAGAACTAACATACTCTTCAGCAGTAAATAATCCTTCTTTTATACCCTCAACTACCTCATGTGCCAGTAGATCATGTAGGCTTGACATCTTATTTCATCTTAGGTCCTCTTAGGAAACCATCTTCTGTCAGGTTCTTAGTTATTCGTAGTTCCTCCGACATTCTGACAACATCGTCTCTCAGCTCATCGAATTTTACTTCTTGCAAATCCAGAACATTCAAATCATCGGAAGCAAGTTCTTCAAGAATATCAATATATTCAATTGTCTTGTCCAATTGTTCAGGGAATTTTTTAGCTTCATCTTCAGATAGATTGATTTTAGATATCTGAGCAAGATACTCTAATTCATCTTTTGAAATCATAATATTCTCATCTTGTCATAGATATATTATTTGTTAAGGTGATATTCGATCTATGTCTCTAGGAAACAATACGACATCCCTAATATTGTCAACGTTGCACATGCTCATCATTAACCTTTCAAGCCCTAATCCGAACCCTGCGTGAGGTGGCATGCCATAATCAAAAACTTTCAAATGGAAGTCAAAGGCTTCAGTGTTTAATCCCTGTTTTTTCATTCTTTCAATCAGCTCATGTTTATTTTGGATTCTTGTGCTTCCTGATGATAATTCTAGATTTCTATACATCAGATCGAAAGATTCACACTCTGTCCCTGTAGATTTTGGTTTCACATAGAAGGGCTTTATTGAAGTGGGCCAATCAACTATGAAGTAAAAATTCTTTACATCATTATCCTCTAGATTGTGTAGCTTTTGTTGTGAAATGTCATCTCCCCATTCAATTGATTGTCCCGCATTCTGCAACTTATCTATTAGATCTGAATATCTATATCTTTGAAATGGAAATGATAGTTCAGGGAGTTCTATTTTTAGATATTCGAGATGTGACTTATTCTTGTCTTTTACTTGATCCCACAAAAAATGAATCATTCTTTCTAAAATTTCCATTATATCATTATAATCGGCATATGCTTTCTCGATATCTATCGATGTGGCCTCTGACAGATGTCTATTTGTTCGTGAGGGTTCTGCCCTAAAAATGGGGCCTATTTCAAATACGTTTTCAAATGCCATGGTCAGCTGCTCTTTATAAAGCTGAGGACTTTGAGTCAAAAATGCTTCTCTATCGTAATAAAAAATAGGAAAGAGTGTAGCTCCACCTTCAGTTGCCGTAGCAATTATTTTAGGTGTATTAACTTCGATAAAGCCTTCATTTCTGAGAAATTCCCTACATGAGTTCAATACAGTATATCTTATGCTAAAAATTGATTGAAGATACGGTCTACGTAGATCTATTGCTCTAAGATCTAATCTAGTATCAATACCGACTCCTTTCCTACTTTGAATAACGATAGGAGAATTCTTGTCAGCCAAAGAAAGAATTTTAAAATCAATTGGAATTATCTCTATTCCATTTGGTGCTTTTGGTTCACCTCTAACTTTACCCTTTATTGCAATAGAAGCGTGTTCTCTAATTTTTGGTATTTCAGACGTGAGTGATGTCGGATATTCATTTTTCTTCAAGATAACTTGAATTTTACCAAATCTGTCGTTTATTGTGATAAATTTTATGTTACTATGTTCACGAATCGAAGAGATCCATCCGACAATTAATACCTCCTTTCCGTTCATGGATGTATCAATACTTTTGGAATAATGTGTTCTTTTCCAGGTTAGATCTGCTGAACTATTCAAATTGACGAACCCTGATAATTTGAACTTTAATGTACAGGTTAATTTAACCTTTTGACACAGATATACTAATTATTGCAACAAAAATGCCAACAAGTATTACGTCATAGAAAGAGAATCAAAGTAGTAACTAATTATATTATTTATACGGACAATAATGCTCCTTTAATAGACTAGGGTGTTCACACCTTGTTTACGACATACTCAAACAAGGATTTATAGAGATGATAAAAAGTAATAGCGATATATTAAGAGATAATAGAACTACCTCGCAAAAGTCAAAAAATGGTAAAAACTTCTTGGGCTTGGTAATAATCGAAACTTACAAAAGCATTAATAACATTGTCAAATAATTTGTGGGAAATGGAAAAACAGTCATTATTATCACTTTTTTCTTCAAATCCAGATAAATATTATAAGGTTTCATTGTTCGATGAAAAAGGATTCAAAAGACAAAATTGCAAGTTATGCGGAAAATTCTTTTGGTCTATAAACGATAAAGTAGCTTGTCCCGAACATGAAAACTACAGATTTATAGGTGATCCCCCGACATCAAAGAGACTAGATTTTGTAAATACCTGGAAAGAATTGAGTAGTTTTTTCAGAAAAAATGATCACGAACTAATCCAAAGATATCCTGTGGTATGCCGCTGGAGAGAGGATCTTTATTTCACGATTGCTTCAATTGTAGACTTTCAGAGGGTAATGAATGGAAAGATCGTATTTGAAATCCCAAAAAATCCTCTTGTAGTTCCTCAAATGTGTCTTCGTTTTAATGATATTGAAAACGTTGGTCTTACTGGTAGACACTATACTAGTTTCTGCATGATAGGTCAAACCTGTAATGCAGATGCACCAGGTGGATATTGGAAGGACAGGTGTATAGAACTGGATCACGCTCTCCTTAAGGAAGTACTTGGTATTCAATCGGAAGAAATAACCTTTGTTGAAGATGTTTGGATGGGTGCCGGAGCCTTTGGTAATTCGTTGGAATACTATGTTCGAGGATTGGAGCTAGGAAATGCGGTATTCACCGAGTTTGAGGGTGATGAACACAATTACCGTACCCTTGATAACAGGATTATAGATATGGGAGCAGGACTAGAACGCATGTCCTGGATCACATTAGGCACCCCAACAAGCTACGATGCTACATTCGGACCGGTAATAAAAAAGCTAAAAGATATAATTGGTATCGATATTGATTCGAATCCAGAATTTCTATCTCAATATTTTAGGATATTTTCTGAGAAATATTCGAATTATCATTATGATGTAAGACTTTTGAAAACAAATATTGCAAAAGAAATGGGCGTATCTTATGAAGCTTTAGAAAAGACTATCTTACCATTTGAAACATTATCAGTAATAGCTGATCATACAAGAACTTTATTGTTTGCAATTTCTGATGGTTCTTTACCTTCCAATGTCGGAGGGGGCTACAATCTGAGAATCATATTAAGAAGAGCTCTTGCATTACTTGCACGCTTTGGCTGGAATGTCAATTTAGAAGATATCATGGATTTACACATTGATCAACTAAAACCAATGTATCCTGAGTTATATGAGCACAAGAATGATGTTAGAACCATAATACAAATTGAATCCGGGAGGTATTCTTCATCTAAAGTAAGAATGTATTCCATAGCCAAATCCATGTTAACAACTAAGAAAAGCCCTAGTGTTGAAGACCTAATAAGGATGTACGAATCCGATGGAATTACACCTGATTTTTTACTTGAAACTGGAGTTATAGAAAAAATACCACCTGATTTTTATTTGAAATTAGCAGAGCTCCATACCTCTCATGAATCAAAACGGGTTCCAGTAGTTGAAACTATCACTGGGCTGAAACCCACAAGATTATTGTATTATGAAGATGCGTCCATTAGAGAATTTGATGCAAGAATTCTTAGGATAGTTAAAGGCAAGTACATGATTTTGGATCAAACTGCATTTTATCCCAGAGGAGGAGGACAAGAACCAGATTTTGGATATATCGAAGGGATTAAAATTACAGACGTAGTAAAACAAAATGATATAGTTTTTCATAAATTAGACGGTTCATCAAAAGATCATTTTCCAGAGGATAAAATAGTCCACGGAATTGTTGATAACGAAAGGAGACTAGCTATAACCAAAAATCATAGCGCAACCCACATATTGAATTCCGCTGCAAGGAACAGTCTTGGATCATGGGTATGGCAGAATTCTGCCTTTAAGGAAGAACAATACGCAAGATTGGACATTACTCATCATTCTGCTCTGACGATAGAAGAAGTCAAGCAGATAGAAAAAACCGCCAATGAAGTGGTTCAGAGAAATTTACCAATATTAATCAATGTATTTGAAAGATCCGATGCTGAGAAGAGATATACTTTCAGGATTTATCAAGGAGGCGCAGTTCCATCAAAAAATGTAAGGATAGTAAACATAGACGGGTGGGATGTCGAAGCATGTGGTGGAACCCATGTAAATAAGACAGGAGAAATAGGTCTGATAAAAATTCTAAAAACTGAGAGAATTCAAGATGGGGTAGTAAGACTTGAGTATGTTGCTGGAAATAATGCATTGAAGTACGTGCAATCACAGGAGTCTCAGTTACTTCATATCGCCCAATCCCTTGGTTCAAGCAAAGAGAAAGTAGTTGATTCGTTTGACAGGATAACAGCGGACAATGAATTAATGAAAAGAAATATTAGAATTCTTGTTAATAAATTTTCAGACAATATGACTGAAATCGTTTCTCAGAAGGCGACTAAATCAAGTTCAGGAATAAAGATCTACGGTACTTATGATGATGAAATAGGCGATGATTACTATATTGCATTAGGAGAAAAAAGTATAGATAATGATCCTTTTTTAGTATACGTTGCACTCGTTCAGGATCAAGAAAGAATAAAAGTCATAGTTTTTGTTGGTGTTGAATCAAGAAAAGTCATTAAAGCATCAAAAATTGCTAAAGAAATTTCGTTAAAACTTGGAGGTACCGGTGGAGGAGGCACAGAGAAATTTGCTCAAGGCGGAGGAACAGACAAGAGTAAGGTTAGAGAATGCTTGAATAATCTTGAGAATTTGTTGACAAGTATTTTAGATTCTAGTGAAAAAAATGGCTGAAAATTCAGCTGAAAAAACGTCCAACGTAGAACTCAATTGGGCAAAAGTTGGAGAAAAGTGGAGAAAAAAGTGGTCCGAAGGTAGAATATTTGAATCTGAAACTCAGCCGAATATGAAAAAGTTTTTTCTTACAGTCGCGTATCCTTACCCAAATTCGCCACAACATGTAGGCCATGGAAGAACATATACCTTGGCTGATGTCCATGCGAGATACAAACGTATGAAGGGTTATAATGTATTATTTCCAATGGGTTTCCACTATACAGGAACACCGATTGTGTCAATGTCACAAAGAATCAAATCTAACGATCTAGAATTAATAGAAACTTTTGAACAAATATACAAGATCCCTGATGAAGTAATATCTAGTTTCAAAGAACCTAAAAAAATAGCCGACTTTTTCCATGAAGAAATCAAACAAGGAATGAATGAAATGGGGTATTCTATTGATTGGAGGAGAGAGTTTACGACGATTGATACGGCCTATTCTAAATTCATTTCGTGGCAATTTAGAAACCTTAGGGAGAAAGGCTTAATAGTTCAGGGATCTCATCCAGTCGGATGGTGTCCTCACGATCAAAATCCAGTTAGTCAACATGATACTATAGGCGATATCGAACCAGAGCTAATTGAATATGTGCTTGTGAAATTCAAATTTGAAGAACAATACATTATTCCAACTGCGACATTAAGACCAGAAACTATTTTTGGTGTGACTAACTTATGGATAAATCCGAATATTAAGTATGTAATTGCAATTGTAAATAATGAGAAATGGATAATAACTAAAGATGCAGCAAAAAAGTTGGAATTTTTAAACCTAAACGTGTCGATAATTTCAGAAATACATGGATCTGATTTGATAGGAAAATCTGTATATGATCAATTAAGAAAACAACACATACCTATATTTCCTGCATCATTTGTTGATCCCGATAATGGGACTGGAATTGTTATGTCGGTTCCAGCACATTCACCTTATGATTACCAAGCGCTCATTGATTTAAGGAAGGACTCCGATACCTTGACAAAATATGACATCACTGTTAATATTGTTCCCATCACGGTAATCCATACTGATACGTTTCCCTCAATTGGCCTATCACCTGCGGAATTTGTGGTGACTAGCTATTCAATAACGAATCAGAACGATCCAAAACTTGAAGAGGCAACAAACAAGCTTTATTCCGACGAATTTCACAACGGTGTCATTTTGCCGGAGATAGATATAATCGGAAATCTAAATGTGTTAAAAGCAAGAGATACAATAAGGGAAAAAATCATCAATCAGGGAATCGGAACCACCATGTATGAATTAAAAAATGCAGTAAAATGTAGATGCGGTACTTCTTGCGTAGTGAAGTTACTAACAAACCAGTGGTTTATCAATTATGGTGATGAAAATTGGAAAAAAATGGCATATGAACTGATAAAAAATATGGAAATTCTACCTGAAGAAATAAGACAAGAATTTGCAAATGTTATAGATTGGCTAAAGGAAAGAGCATGTGCAAGAAAAAGCGGTCTAGGAACGAAACTTCCATGGGATAATGAGTGGATTATTGAAAGTCTAGCAGATTCAGTTATCTATATGGCTTATTACACCCTATCAATTTATATTCGCAATAATATCGATTCACAAAACAGTAAAGATAAGGTATCGGCAGATAATTTGAGTGATAGTTTTTTTGATTACGTTTTTTTAGGAATGAATGATCGAGACCTTGTTGCTAAAGATTCAAAAATTTCCGTACAATTATTGGATAAAATCAGAAATGAATTTCTGTATTTTTATCCAGTAGATTCTAGGCATTCTGGAAGGGATTTGGTTCCAAATCATCTAGCGTTTTTTATATTTAATCATGCAGCAATTTTTACCAAAGATAAGTGGCCTAAGCAAATTGTTGTCAATGGGTCGGTACTAATGGAAGGTAAGAAAATGTCTAAATCGTTTGGAAATATTATTCCCCTGCGACATGCAATAGAGGAATATGGTGCTGATCCGATTCGTCTTACAATGCTAGCATCTGCAGAGATATTACAAGATTCTGACTTCTCCTTTGATTTAGTAAAAGGAATTAGATCCAAATTGTTTGAAATTTACAGAACTATTAGTGACCATAAGAGCATTTTTACTACAACTCAGAATAGTTTGAATCATAATGAACTGGAAGACACGTGGTTTTCAAGTAGGATACAACATATTATCTTAGATACTACTGCTGCTATTGAAAAATTTAGAATCAGAGAAGCATTACACAATATATTATACTTGATGGACAATGATCTACAGTGGTATCATAAAAGAAAACTTGCAAAAAATAAATCAATACGTAATATTTATCTAAAGGAATTCTTCGAAACGAGGATTAAATTATTATCACCATTTGCTCCTTTCTTCTGTGAGGAAGTTTGGGAAATAATGGGTAATCATTCCTTTATAAGTATAGATCAATGGCCGGAAGCTGATGATTCAAAAATTAGGTTGAAATCTGAAGATAATGAAAGACTTATTCAAGATATAATTTTAGATATACAGAAAATAACAAAGGTTACTAAAATCGTTCCAAAAAGGATTATGTTATACACGTCTTCAACCATCAAGTGCCTATTATACAAAAAATTATTAGAAAGAATACAGAGCCAATCAACTGCAAATTTTGGATCATTCATGAAGGAGTTTGTAAATGATAGCGAAGTTAAAGATTTCGTAAAACATAACCCTGACTTGGTAAAGAAAATGATAGATGACATTCTGTCGGAGTCACTAGAAGTTAGACAAAGAAGAATGAAAATTGATTCATTTAATGAATTGAAACCTCTACAAGATGCTATATCTTTACTAATTACTGAAATTGGAAATGATCAACTTGAAGTAAGTATCTTTTGTGAAGACAATAATGACAAATATGACCCTAAGCAAAAGTCAAAATTTGCCAGGCCGTATAAACCAGCTATCTATATTGAATAAACTAAAGGCATTAATTTGAAAGATTTATTTCTCCTAATGGACGCTTTGTAGTTGTAGTAGGACCGACAGCCAATATTTTCTCATTATCTATTCAGTTAATAGTAAATTGTGAACTAAAATTATTTTTATTGGTTGCATATACCATTAAATTTAGAAGCATTTCAAATATTTAGAGATGTTTGCCAATTATACACTAATTTGTTCAAACAGAGATCTTGCAAGTAGTACAATTTCGCGTTGTTTGATCGAGAGATATGGATTCATGAAAGATACTAATTCTACCTTTTGTTCTAGCAGCTATCCAAATATTGTCTTACATATTTCTGAAAATAATTTGCTCTATCTTGATAATCTGGATGAACTATATCCCAACACATCATGTTTTATTTTCCTATCTCAACACAGATCTAAAGCTGACATTCCGGCATTGACGTGTCATTCCACAGGAAATTTTAGCAAAAATAATTTTGGGGGTAAAGAAAGGGAATTAGGAGTATGTTATCCTTGGCTTCAAAAACAATACCTTATTGAATTGAATAATAATAAGGATAGAGTTCCCATGTATGATATTATTATAGAATCTACCCATCATGGTCCGACTTCACTAAAAAAACCAACTCTATTTATTGAAATAGGATCAACTGAAAAACAATGGAAAGATGAAAATGCAGCACATACATTATGTAGATCTTTATTTAAAGTTATTACTAGAAAAAATGAGTTTTGTGAAAAGGTAGCCATAGCCCTAGGAGGCAATCACTATCCAACAAAATTCAATAAGTTATTACTGGAATCGGAATTCGGTTTGGGATCCATTGCCGCAAAGCATGATTTACCATATTTGGATAATTTTTTAATAGAACAAATGGTATCTCGAAACATTGAGAAAGTAACTTTTGCTATGGTAGATTCAAAGGGACTAGGAAAAGAGAAATCTAGAATATTACCTGCACTCGATGAATTTGGAATTGAAGTAATACGAATCTAGAGTAATGAAAACGCCACCATAGTTATTTATTATTGTGTAACGTCAATAGGTCATGGATTACATTAGAAGCAAAAAACATAGGGGAACAAGTACGCGTCATATTAATGATCAGTCTGTCTACAATCTTGTTTCAAATATACCTGCTGGAAAAGTTGCAACTTATGGACAATTGGCGTCATCCGTAGGGAATCCTCGGGCGGCACGTGGAATTGGAAAAATCTTAAACAAGAATCCACGCCCAATTATAGTACCTTGTCATCGAGTTGTCTGTTCAGACGGACATATTGGAGGTTATATGTACGGAAAGGAACGAAAGATATCGTTGTTACTTAACGAAGGAATTCCTATTGTTAATGATCTTATAAAAGATTTTGAAAAATATAGAGTATAGTTGGGATTGTTACTTATGCATCTTTGCTTGTTTGGCAAGATCTCTCAAGTGAGATAGAGACCTTACATTACCACCCTTTATTTTTTTATATAATGCCCAAAAAGTTTCTCTATTTATTTCATTTCTGGCTTTTAATATTTTTAAATGACGTCTCATGGCCTTGGTTCGCTTAACATAAACATCTTTCTTTCCTACTCTAGCAGTTTTCTTTCCTTTCTTTGAACCCGCAGAAGTACCATGTTTTCTACGTGTCTTTAGTTTCTTTTCTGCTCTTGACCTAGAAATCCCTCTTAGTTTTACTGTCCATATAGTCCCTTTCTTAACGAGGGAACGCATATCCTCTCGCGTAATAGCGTCAGCTATATCATCAAGTTTATCAGGTTCGAATCTTACTCTATTTAATCCGACACCCAATACTCTTGCTATTAATTCTCTTTTTTTTCTTAAATTTACAACCATTATGATTTAGACACTTTTTTTCTTGAACTTTTACCCTTCACTTCTTTTTTGCCCTTTGCTTCATCTTCTTTCTTGGGCTTTGTTTCTACCTTTGCTTCAGCTTCTTTCTTTGGCTTTGTTTCTACCTTTGCTTCAGCTTCTTTCTTGGGCTTTGTTTCTACCTTTTCAGGCAACTTCTTTGCCTCAATCTTACCTGGATTTAAAATCTTGATTTTCAACTTTGTAGCTTCTGTTACTATATCTATTCTTTTTTTGTTCCCAACACCATGAGCTATTCTTGCTGCATCTTTGTTGGGATCAATTTTTGTCAAATCCCTAGTATTAAAAACCAAAACATCATTATAACCTGACGGATGTAAGCCCCTTGATATTCTAGGTCCCTTATAACCAACCTTAACCAACCGCGGAACACCTGATACCTGCTTTCTCATCTTATTGTCTTTTCCTTTGGGTTTCCTCCAATTAGATGCAAGTTTTTTATACCTCCAGCTCTCTTGTCTCACAAACTCTGGTCTTCTCTCTGCTATTTTTTTTCTGAGTTGCAGGAGTTCCTTATTAATAACCAATTGACTATTGTCAAAACCTTATTTTTTAAATAAAAATGTTTCTAGATACACAAGCTATTATATACTTTCGTCATGACAGGATATAGTTTGTCGGGACTAAAGATACATACTGTATTCAGTCCATAGGCATATATAAAAAGTAAAAATTAGGATATTATGAAATCCGTATAATTTCTCATGCGAGTATTCAAAAGAAGGTTTTTATGGATGCTGAAAAATCTGACATTATTATATTCTTTGTATCACAATAATATGGTAATTCATTGACTGAATATCGTACTGGAGAGTTGGCACCGCATAGCGGCACGTTCAATTTATTGAGACATAACTTTACTCTCCTGAAACGAATTCGAAAATTAAACTGTTCACCAACAGCAAAAGATCGTATTATACCTCTATCGAAAGGTGATCCATTCCCAGCCTGCAGGAGTTGCAATACAGGCGTTATTTGGAACGGCTAAGGGTCATTCTATTACCAAATCAACATTTGATAAGTTTATTGAACTATATCTATAAATCCGTATTTTTCTCTCGTTGTTCTCAGGATTGCCATATTATACTCGAATATTCGTTTCGAATATTCTTGTAAGATTTCCATCATTGGTTGTGATGTTTTGTCTGTATAGAATCCAGGACAATCGCCAGTTAATTGGTATGAAGCATGGACAACAATTTTTCCATTATTAGATTCCATCCATGAAGAAAAGGGATAAAGCCAGCAAACGCCTGGTTTGTCGGGATGTAGTACGCAACTGCCGGATTCATTTAAGAATCTGCATGCTAAAGGCTTGCCATCTTGATCCACCGTTTCATTTTCCTTCCTCTTTAGTGATATCATACTGATAGTTGTAATCACGTTATTCATAGTCGACGTTTCATTCCAACTAGAGATTGTGGTTTCATTCTTGATAAATTCAGATTCTGACTTATAACCCATTTTGTTTGAAATTAACGATATGTCGTCTTTAGTCAGCGGTAATCTTCCCTGTCTCTCACAGCAATTATGACAGTCGGGCCATAAGCATTTCCAAAGAACATAAGTTTCATCTTTTGCAAGATAGGGAATATGAAATACTACACCGTTTACATCTATTTGGGAATCAGAAACGTCGTCACGTTTTCCAAGATGAAGATCATATATTGACCGCTCTATTTTCCAATTGTTGGCCAATTTATCTAACGACTGTTTTATTTCTAATTCTTTCAAAACCAAATATGATTATGTCGGAACCCAAGTTTAAATGTGCCTAATAAACAATTCTCATTTGAGCCGTGCAGCATGTATAACTTTCAATATCCTAGTGAGCCAAAACAGGACTCAAGTAATAAAGGTAAGCACGCATCATCAACTCAAAACAGGAGAATGGTATGGGAGAATATTATATGGCCATTAATATTGGATGTAAATCGTTCCTATTTCACGTTAAAAGAATATCATATTAAAAGAGATGAGTTCTGTGAAAATAAGAAGATACAATCGTCTAAAGTCGCAGGTGGTTTTGTATCGCTGTTGGTTAAGGGAATTCTTATAAGACAAAAAAGTATCTATTCCATACATTATAGACTCATACCCTATATGCGAAAGAAGGCTAATCTAGAATATGGCCAAGCAATAAGAGAAGCAAGTACAAAACGTTAAGAGGATTTGTTTCAAGCCTTAAATTTTAACTCATAGGTCCTAGCATAATTTAACTTTGGAAACATTCGTCATCTATATTTTGTGGTCTGTAACTTTCCATTATCAGCTGTTACGATCATTTTTTTAAAATTTAGATTGTCCTTATCTGGGGTAACGAATATTGAACTAAATGGTCCGATAGAATTGAAAACTTGCTTTTTCTCCTTATCATCATCGAAGACTACTGTTACATTATGAATTTCTTGCGGGTTGTTATTATTTATTTTTATATTTACGGTACTAATAGCTTCCCCTGTTTCCATTATCTCTACAGTTAGTCCCGCTCTTGGAATAAATACTAGCAATACCACAACAGCGACAATTGCAAAACCAACGTAGATAGTATATCGAGCTATTCTTATCCAATCCCTTGTCTTCTTGTCTTTGCGATGATAATACCAGTCATCATCCCATCCTCCCAATTTTTTTTCAATTATATATCAGACAAAATTATTATAAACATTTTATTGTTGGAGACGTAAAAATTAGTCTACCAAAATTGAAAATGTAGAGATCTATTTTTTATGAGGATTGCTTTTTGCTATTTGTTGAACTTTCTATACAATGCTATTATGTTATCGCAGTTCTTGCATTTGTATTCTCCTTTTTCTACAAGTACTACTCCTTGCCCCAGTTCTTCATTTGGAGTCTCATATTTTATAATTGGAGAACCATCAAAATCCTTTCCACATACATTACAATAATATTTCAAAAACCTATCTTCGCTCAATCTTCCCACATTCGCCAGAAATATTTGAGGAATTCCCAGATTGGCCTTGATTTCTTCATCTTCCGTAATTCTTGCTAAGGCGTACCCCCCTGATCCTAACAGCTTCTTTTCCTCTAAATCTTCATTATCACTCATATACCGTATGTAGATAAATCCATAATTTTAACAGTTCACCAAGTATGATTTGATTTATCCATATTAACTTCTCAGTAAAGTTAATGAAAATTAGTGTGGTTCTAAACACACATGACTTCAAAATTTAATGCAAATCTTTTGACAGACAGAGTTGAGTTCAAGTTATTTGGTGCTGAAATACACTTGAATAACCTACTAGAAATCCAGTTAAATTACTCAAACTTCGAAAAGGACAACCCAGTAGTTCAGGCAGAATTGGAAATAGATTGCTTTCTTGCTCAAATTTTGGGTGCACTGGATTGCCTGTTGACACTTATCAACACAAGATTAGAATTGGGAATTGCGATAGGAAAGGTCGACCAAGCTACAATTCAGAGCGCTCTCAATGCCAGAACAAAAAATATTAGCCTGTTAACAGAGCTAAGTCAAGCCTCACAACACAATGGATGGCTCTGGGTATTGAAGGAATTTAGAGATCAAACAATGCAAAGACCGTCCAAAGAAGCGCAAGCTGTTCTATTCGATGACAGAACAACATCGATAACATCAAAAGATCCGAAGGAACTAATCAACAAGAATTTAGTATTATATTTTCAGCAAAGTGTTAATCGTGTTAGGGAGTTAGTTAATAATGTAAGAATGAAAGAGCCTCTCCTAAAGTAGATATCGATAAATATCCGTTTGAAAGTTTCTACTTGTAGCTCGAGAATTAGCCCGGTCGAATCTACACGATTGTGTCGATGCCGAATCTAGCGGTCAAACTCCACAGGAGGGCTATGGATTTCAGGCTCTGGATCGTCATGAAAAGATACCTGAGGACAGCAGTTCGAATCTGCTCCGGGCTACGATTTTGAATCTAAATTTGGGGCCCAAATTTAGCCAGATATCTAGCTTCTTCTCCAAACCTCTTGAAATTTTCGATAAACAAATGTGCTAATCTTTTTGCCGCAACAACGTATTGGTCCTTGTTAGACCAAGAAGAACTTGGATCTAAAATTTTTGATGGGATTTGAGGACATGCAAGAGGAATTTCTAAATTGAAAATATTATCATGTTTGTAATGTACCCTTTCAAGATCTCCGTTTACTGATGCCGATACCATCGCTCTTGTATAAATTAGATCCATTCTCCCGCCTATTCCATATGGACCGCCAGTCCAACCAGTATTAATAAGATATACACTTGTGTTATGTTTTGAAATTTTATCTGCAAGCATTCTTGCATAATCAATTGGATGTAATGGCATAAATGGCGCTCCGAAACATTGAGAAAATGTCTCTTTTGGTTCCGTAATTCCTCTTTCAGTGCCTGCTAGCTTGCTTGTATATCCAGATATAAAATGATACATTGCACCTTCCCTCGAGAGTTTCGCTACAGGTGGCATTACACCAAATGCATCCGCAGTAAGAAATATTATAACCTTAGGATGAGTAGCAATTGAAGGTATTACTGCTCCAGGGATATACTCCAAAGGGTAGGCTACTCGAGTGTTCTCGGTTAGGAAGCTATCGTCAAAAATTGGTTCTCGTGTTTGTTCATCAACAATTACGTTCTCCATTACAGAACCAAACTTTATTGCATTCCAAATTTGTGGTTCATCTTCCTTTCTCAGATTAATACACTTAGCGTAACATCCACCTTCGAAATTAAAAATTCCTCTCTCAGACCATCCATGTTCATCATCTCCTATTAAGTTCCTTTCTGGGTCCGCGGATAGTGTAGTTTTTCCTGTGCCTGATAATCCAAAAAATAATGCGGTTTCTCCATTCTTTCCCATACTTGCAGAACAATGCATCGGGAATACTCCCCTCTGTGGAAGTAGAAAATTCATGACAGAGAACATTGACTTTTTTATCTCCCCGGCATAGGATGTGTAACCTATTAAAATCATTTTTTTGGAGAAATTAATGATTATGAATGTTCCGCTTTTGGTACCGTCAATCTCAGGGAGAGCAGCAAAATCATTAACAAAGAAGAGAGTAAATTCAGGTTTATGATTATTGAGTTCTTCAGATGTCGGCCGGATAAATATTTGTGATGCAAAAATGTTGTGCCATGCACTGTCGGTAAAAACCCTAATTGGCAAGCGATTGTCAGGATCAGCGCCAACAAATCCGTCAAATATAAAAAAATCCTTCCCGGATACGTGCTGTTTCATTCTTTCAAAAATTTTGTCAAACTTTTCTGTAGATATGGGATGGTTCACTTTACCCCAGTCCACGAGGCTATGCGTTATTTCGTCATCAACAATGAATTTATCGTCGGGAGAGCGTCCTGTAAATTTACCTGTTTTAACAGACAACGCGCCAGAATTTGATAACAGTCCTTCATTTCTCTGAATTGCTATTTCGACGAGAGTTGCTATTGGTAGGTTTCTCTCAATTTTTCCAAAATTGATATTCATCTTTTCAAGTTGTAAAAGATAGCTCTTAGTATGACCATCATCCTCCTCACTCATTGATACGATGTAAGGTCCATTATGGGTATTTAATTTATTTCATGTTACAAAATCAACATAGATAATAAGGTGAATTAAAAAATTAAACCAATAAAATAAAATGATTGGTGCTGATCACATAGGACTGACCTTGCACCAATCAAGAGTGTTGTTACATCTATCTCCTGAAATAGACGATATCTAATATCGATTGCTTATAGATTTTAAACTTTATTAAAATAGCTCTTACGAATCAAGGTTTTCTTTATTAATCTGCAAACACAACTAATTTTAAATGAGTAGCCAAGAAAGCAATAGTATTAGTGAAGTTGTACGGGAATTCACGGAAGCCGATAATGCCATCAAAAAGGTCTTTCCAAAGGTAGACCCAATTCTGGTTGTTAGACTAATTTTTGACGAAAAAGCAAAAAAAGAGAATATCTATACGCTAGAAATTATCCTTAAACCTGAACAGGATACCGAACAAATTAGAGAGAGGGTAATTAGTGTCACGGGCATGGCACCAGGTTTTTATCTTCATGGAACAAAAATGGTAGTGAGTCATCATCTAAATCTCAACTTATTAAAGCGAATTAACGATTTGGATTTTGTGATTAGTATCAAAGGAAGTCTATACAGTGCAGGTGGTTCTTCGGACTTTTAACGAGCGATTGTTACTATATAATAATTAAAGAGAATCTATGATTTCAATCTTATGGCGGGTGAAAATTTTTACGATCCTGAATAAACCTATCAACAAAATGAAAATATTATAAAATAGGATGAGAAATTGATTGGTGCAATCCGGTGAGATAAAGTATGTGCAAACCACTAGTGTAGTCGTCTGCCGATAAATAGACGATATTGATAATTTAGTGTAAATTTAATTTATCTCATGTTAAAATGGGTCATATTAAATTTTTATTCAGATCACATCTAATCGATAGAAACAAAACGCATTAGATAAACGATTCACTAATTCAATTGAAAACACTTATTGCGCAGTACCCATGCGTTATACTTTCTAGAATAGTAGGATAGCCCGCTATCCTCCTGATTAATGTTATAATAGTGATAAGTCTCCTGTGTTTCCAATGAGCGTAAAAGCTTTAGAACAGTTCTCTCTTCAACCAAATATTTTACGATTCGTTCTATTTCTCTCTCCACCAATTTTTGGTACCTATTGCAATTTATAATTCTGTTATTACTTATATATGGTAACCAACATTTTTAATATAAAATTCCACGTACGTTTTTAAAGTAAAATTAAGTAAAAGAAAAGATGAATAAAAAGACTCTTCTCATTTGACAAATGTATTTAAATTGCATTAACCAAATAGTAAGCCTCGTGTTTCAAGTTTATATCAATATTAATGGAATTTTAAAACAATAGATATAAATTAACTTTTTAAAGTACAATTCACGTGAACTCTTTTATAGAGACTTTTGTAATGCGCAGTTTAGCTCATATTAAACTTTTTCAATTATATGTCCTAATTCCAATCTGTTTTTTACTTGTTTTCACCCTTATTTCTGTAAATTCTCATGCTCAAACCACAGCTTTCGATGATACTTTATTGTCCAAATTATTCGATAGAGTAAAGGGTTCTGTTGTTCAGATTACTGTGTCCAACAAGGATCCCCTTTCTTCTGCACTTGGTTCAGGGTTTGTTTTTGACAAATCTGGTCATATTATCACAAATGATCACGTAGTTCGAAATAGATCGTATAACGATACTGGTACTAATAGTACCAATAATGTTACTGTGACCTTTTTGGATGAAAAATCGTACAAGGCAAAAATTATTGGTAGCGATCCTTTTTCTGATCTAGCCGTTTTACAAATTGAAAACTTAACAAATAAAACATTAATGTCATTGCCCCTTAGCAACTCTTCTAATGTAAAAATTGGAGAACATGTAATTGCAATAGGGAATCCATTTGGGCTTTCTGGTTCCATGACTGAGGGCATAATAAGTGGTTTGGGAAGGGTCATACCATCACAAAATCCTGGTAGTCCTGAAGGTCCAGAATTACCGCCTGATCAACAAAATACACTCGTCCCTCAGGCTTCATTTTCGATACCAGAGATAATTCAGACTGATGCAGCCATAAATCCTGGAAATTCTGGAGGTCCTTTACTTAATTTGAATGGGCAGGTGATTGGGATAAATAGTGCTATTTTTTCATTAACAGGAGAATACTCTGGTGTGGGGTTTGCTATACCGGCAAGCACCATTAATAGAGTAGTACCCATCTTGATTTCAGAACATTCCTTCAAGCATCCATGGATTGGAATTTCTGGAATTGACCTTAATGAGCAAATTGCGTCGGCCATGAATTTAAACACGACTAAAGGTTTTCTTGTGGTAGATACCAGTCCTGGAGGACCTGCATCTAAGGCTGGAATTCAAGGCGGAGATAAACTGGTAGATGTAGGCGGCAGGAAAACAAAATTGGGTGGAGATGTTATTATAAAAATTGATAATCAAAGTGTTTCCAAGATTGATGACATACTAGTGTATTTGGAACAACATAAAAAGGTTGGACAAAGTGTTAAACTGACTGTTATACGAGATGGTAAACTACAAACGGTTAATGTTCCCTTGGCTGAAAGGCCATTGCGGCTCAATGTAGAACCCTTGTGGTTGGGCATTGATGGTGTTGACATGAGTCCCGATATTGCTACTAAATCGAATACTAATCAGAGCACTGGAATACTAGTAGTTGGAGTTATTTCAGATGGGCCAGCAGACAAGGCCGGAATGAAAGGTGGTTATAGAATAACAGATATCAATGGAACACAAATAGAATTGGGTGGCGATATTATTACAAGCGCAGACAAAGTGCCCATTAAAAATTTGAAAGATTTACTGACATATATTTCAAATAATAAAAACAAAGGCGACAAGATGAGTATTGGTATACTTAGAGACGGTAAACCGCAGGAACTTGAGGTTACTCTGGAAGCAAAGCCAAAGGATCTAAGACAATAATTGAATAAATTAGATAGCTGAGTAATTATTTAGAATCAGTGAATTCTTTATAACCGTTCTTAAAGTCCGCGTTTGTTTTATGCAATAGTTCAACAAACTTATTGTCTTTACCAAGTATCTGCTTCATATTACTTTCGAGCTCGTAATATGCTACCTCTGAGTCTCCAGTTTCCGATTTTGGTGTAAGAGAAAGTATATTTGGTTCAGAATACATAACAATAATTCTAAGTGCCAATAATTTAGCATTTAATTCTAATTCGAACAATAGCTGGTTCATCATTTGTTTTTTATGTTCCTCATTAGAGTTCTGTGTATCTTCCAACCAGTTTAGAGTAATCCTGCAGCACTGTCTTAGATACTGCGTTATGATAGAATAAAATCTGGCTGTACTTGAGGCTATTGTATCTACTTCAAAGTATTGATACAAGAGTGTTAAGAGAATTGGATCATTGCTATACTTCTTCAAGAGGCTTGGAGGATAACTTCTGGTTTCAGAGAGCATATAAAATAGCCCTGTACTAGTCAGTTGGTATTTTCTCATCCCCCTTAATATTAGTCCCTTTTTTTCAGTAAGCAGCTTGAGCCCCAGTAATTTTGTAATGGATTGATTATCGCCAATTTGGTTCTTGTCTCTTAGTTTTAGATATGAACCTATTTGAGCAGATAAATCAACATTGTTTATCACTTTGAACAAAATTGATTTTTCTTCTGTTCCTACTTGTTTTTTTTCATAATCATACAATATTGAGAAATAATTAGAGTAGTCCATTTTTGTTCGTGGAGTAATCAAATAATAAAATTAATTAAATTTAAATTGTTCATTTTATAGATGAAGTAGGTTTGAATAATTATTCTAGATTTTCCTTTCAACCAGAATCTAAATGGAATTTATTATCCTTATTATTATCGAGATTGCTTTTGATAATAAATAATACTACATTTAAAAAGCACTGCCTTTGTGTAAGTCGTAAGGGGCCATCGTCTAGCTTGGTCAAGGATACCATCTCATTTGATTTGATATAATTTCATTGAGGTATTTGCCTGGGGCGCTGGCGGTCGTGGGTTCAAATCCCACTGGCCCCAAATCATACTTGCCCCTTTATTTAGTCCCACCTCTATAGATACAATCAAAGTGCAGCGAATAATGTTGGACTTGATATCTAAATAATAGAGATAGAATTGATATCTAAATAATAGAGATAGAATTGACAACCATAAGACAAATAACATTTAGAGCTGTTTCTGGATAGAGTATCGTTATGTTGATGACATCGCAGATTATGTCCTGTAATAAATCTCTTTGAATTCTTCTATTTTATCTTTCTTTCCCCTTCTTTTCTGAACCATAAGCCACTGTTGGGTATAGCGTGTAGTAACGTCCTCTAGACTGTTGGCGGAGAATGCCAATACATACTCATACTTCTTTCCCCAATTTTGTTCATAATAGTATGGATGGTCAAAAGAAATAGGATAGTCCAAACTTGAGTCAATATGTACCCATTTCTTATTTATCAAAGATTCATTCCAGCAATGGTCAAGATAATCGTGTACTATTCTAGTTTGAATCGTTAATGAATTTACAATACCACCAAAGAGCATGGACCATTCACTACACCTACCGATTCTTGTTTCTGCAATCCTTAGTATTTTGTCATATCGTGGAAATATTTGGGTTGAACCACAGACATCACACATGTGAATCTCCGTTTTCCGAAATGTTGTTGAATTATCATCAACAAGTTGAACTCTCATTGGTCTATTACATAATGTACATTGTTGTTCCTTCGGCATCCACTTCATAAAGTCATTTTTGAACCAATGTAAGAGCGGCTTTAAGGATTGGTCATTTTGAGTTAATTTTAATACATTATCTGGTACTAATTGTTTGACAGAACCCAAAATTTCCTGGTCATTATATTGCTCTGATATTCTTTTGTATAACTTGAAAGTGTTGGAGTATGATGAGAATCGAATCAAGTTATTAATATGAGCTTTAGATACTCCCAAATTTATACTCCTGGATGATGCTATAGAAAGACTCTGTTATAATTTGTTATTCATGGTAGGACCGAACAAACATTATTTATTTCTATTCCTCTTATTCCAAAAAAGCTCATTATCTTTTGGTCGACAGTAGAAACAACTGAATTTACCCTTGACGGCATTCCGGTAACAATGGGCATAAAGTGGTTCATGTTCCGTTTGGGAAATACTCTTGACATCTTATCTTCGAAGATAATGTATTTATAGTAATCAATTCTTACCAAAAATATAATTCAACTGGGACTTCTCAGGTGTGATGAACAAGAACAACCAATAGTCCCAGTTGGTGTTTAGGTATACTATAATTGTCTAAGAAAATATATATACTTTTTTTCTATAAGATTGTTACATATCACTAAATGAGCTGAATTATCATCAACAAGCTGAACTCTCATTGTTCCAAAAAAACGATTAAGGTGTTGAAATTGCGAACTGTTAAGGAAACTATGTTTCTCTTCGCCTTAATTTAATCAAAAAAATCCGTAATATTACGAACGAAAATTAATATTGGTCCTGCCTTGCTGTGACACTGAAATCCAAGTTTGCTTTTTCAATCCACTATCATAAATTATATTGTCCTTATCTGTGTCGTCACTTTAATCAGTTTTTCTACCATTTATTTTTCTCAGACGTATGGTCAGGAAAATTTAAGAGAACGGCCATTTAGTTTAAGTCCAGCCCATCCAAATGTCTTTGATTCTAGGCTTAAAGTTGAACAAGTAGTACAAGGACTGGACGCCCCTACAACTATGGCTTTTGTGGGCCCTGACGACTTTCTTGTCTTGGAGAAAGACAAGGGAACTGTTATACGTGTAGTAAACGGAAGAATTTTAGAAAAACCATTGCTTGATGTGGATGTGGCAAACTCTGTTGAAAGAGGAATGTGTGGTATTGCTGTTTCCAAAACTGGTTCCAAAACGTATGTTTTCCTTTACTTTACTGAAATAAATGGTAAAGATGGTGACGATCGGAAAGGTAAAGAGCCAGAAGGAAATCGCCTTTATAGATATGAATTGGTAGATGATAGACTTGTAGACCCTGTCCTTCTTTTGGATTTACCTGCGATTCCTGGACCTAGACATAATGGAGGAGCAATAGAGATTGGTCCTGATCAGAACATCTACATACCAGTTGGAGATATAGATGGATCGTTTAGTACGTTCTATACTGCTACGCAGACTCAAAATTTTGCTGATGGGATAGCTGCTGACGGACGCAGCGGGATTCTAAGAATAACACAAGACGGCAAGCCTGTTGGAGAGGGAATTCTGGGAGATTCCATGCCTTTAAGATTGTATTATGCATACGGCATACGCAACAGTTTTGGATTAGGCTTTGATCCTATTACAGGTACCTTATGGGATACAGAGAATGGACCACATGAGGGAGATGAGATAAACTTAGTAAATCCTGGATTTAATAGTGGGTGGCAAGAAATTGTTGGTTTTTCTTCATCGCAAAAGAAATTTGATGTCCATAAATTGGTTACGTTTGACGGTAAAGGAAAATATGAAGAGCCTAAAGTAGTTTGGGCTCACAGTACCGGACTGACATCATTGGTATTTTTTGATTCAGAGAAATTAGGTACCGAATACAGAAATGACATGTTTGTTGGTGATGTTCATAACGGCCGAATATTCCACTTCAAATTGAACGATGAAAGAAACGATCTTGTACTTCCTAAGGCCCTTGCTGGAAAATTTATTGAAAACCCGATCAATTCTGGTGCCGAGGGTATAGTATTTGGTGCTGGATTCGGCGGTATTACCGATCTTACTGTCGGATCCGACGGCTATCTGTATATTGTATCTATAGGTCAAGGTAAAGTATTCAGAATTTTGCCAAAGTAAAGCACCTTAGCATTATTACGAAAGTTTGTGTAATTTATGATTTAATTATTAAATTATTAAACTTAGTAGTCTAATCATAAGGCAACGAAAGAAATCAATTAAAGTTTAACATGACTGAACTTCGATAAATTAAGCGACAAAGCTCGATTCCAATATGTGCAAATATGCTACAGTAGAATATTAGAAAGGACCGGTCGGACTAGGAGCGATAGCGTTGAGAATCCCACCGGCTAATGGCATATCGGTGTTAAAAGAGTAATCACAATTATGCTACTAAATATAAGAACTTACCTTACCTAAGTTAAATCTCAAATTAGGAACAAATTGACATCGCAAATGTGTTGAGTTAATGGCATTTTGTACGGTAAAAGATATGCACCGTACAATGTGCTTCACTTAAGCAAGTGGGTGATAAACTTTATTCGTAAACGACTAATGATATTTTTCTCGTTCATTTCGTGAATTTATATAGTACTCAATCAATCTTACGGCGCTTAACCATGGATGCTTGTCGTTATACCTATGATAGCTAGTCTAGAGTTAGGCTTCAGAATATATATACCAAATCAATTGTTTGCGAGATGTCCGGAGAGGTGAAAATGGGATCCCATGTCTTTACAAGTCTTATTATCTTGCTCATTATATTGGTATATACTCCAAATCAATTTATTTTTAGCCAGAATTCGGAATTGTCGACGTCCAAAATTCGGGAATCGATAAAGATAGATGATCCTATCTCGAGCCAAAAGGCCAGTGTCGGAAAGGAATTGATAATATCAGGTCATTCATCAGACAATATTGCAAAAAATTGTTCTGTAACCGTGATAGTTAACGATGTTCGACCTTACCAAAATGCCATTGCAAAAGGCACGGGAGGGATAAACGATTTTTCTCAGTGGGAGTTTTCATTACGTAATGATTATACTCAGATAATAGAAGGAAAGAACAAAATAACTGCGAAATTACTTTGCATGTCAACACCTACGCGCTGGAATAGCGTGTTCATTAACGGAGTTCCCAATTACATTAATGAAGAAATATTGTCGCCGGTGCAATCTGGACAACGATCAGAGATACCCACTACGAATTTGTCTGATATTGAAGATGTAGCTACTAATAATAAGACATTACTTGTTTCAGTTTTTCCTGAAAAAAATCCCGCTGCAAGAGGTGAAGCACAAAAGACTACCATAACTGTGACCGATTCTGATTCTAGGGCTGTTTCGAACGCAGAAATAGGTGGAAAATTGATATACCCAGGTCATAACTACGAGAGAGAATTTAAAGGAAAAACCGATGTTCAGGGCAAGTTCGTTTATTCCTGGACCATAGGAAAGAACGGTGACCTAGGACCGCTAACCATAGAAGTAGAGGCAACAACCCAAGGGTTCTCATCCTCTCCAGCTAGAAGTTCTTTTGACATTGGTGATTCCTCCGGCGCATCAGGAATCAATAATAATGCTTCAGATAATTACCTTGGTAACAACAAATCTGAATTTGACTTTGTAGTGGCCGGTGACTTTGGTTGTGATTCACAGACCAGACAAACGATAAATAATATCGAAAAAGAAGATGCTGACTTGGTCTTTGCTCTAGGCGATCTATCAGAAGTAGAAAATCCAAGCTGCTTTTTTAAACTTATTTCAAAATTAGATAGTGACGAAAAGTTTAAAGTTACATTGGGCGAATCTGATACCGATAGCAGTAAGGCAGGTTCATCCTCCAGATTTAGTGACTTTGTTAGGCATTTTAATCTAGAAAGTCCCTTCTACTCATTTGACTATCAAAACGTTCATTTTTTGGCGATGTCAACAGCAAGAGTTTGTTTTTTCCATATGAAAATGGATCTGCAAAATACAAATTTATCAATGATGACTTGTATAAGGCGACTAACGATCCCAACATAGACTGGATAATAGTATATGGCTATAGGCCTTTTTACACTTCACCTACTATTCATCCAGCTGGTGAACTCCTCAGAAAAACATATGCTCCATTATTTGAAAAATATGGGGTCGATTTAGTTATCACCTCACATAATCATAATTATCAAAGATCATATCCTTTGATATACAATATACAGGATTCTCGCCAACCACTAATAAAGGACACAAATGCTACTCAATATTACATGCCTGGTGTTCCTATCTATGTTGGAGTAGGCACGGCAGGAAATAACCTATATGATTTTAGGGGACAAGCTCCATTTATGGTAAGCCAGTTTCGGGAGAATGGATTTCTACATGTTAATATCACTAATAACAAAAATGAAGACGTGCTTACGGGAACATTTCAAAATATTGGTAACGACACGCTTGACGACCAATTTATAATTACCAAATCAAAGACTTATTAATATCAAATCCGCGTATAATTTGAATGCAGTACTCTTAAGGTATCAATATGAAGATGTAAAGACTAATACAAAATAACAGGATAGATCCAAATGTTGAAAAGGGATAGATTCAACTAGAATTCAATAAATAGGGCGTTGGCCCACAGACTACTCCGAATCTGGTGTTAAATTATTTGTGAAATTTCTAATTTTATAATTAGGATAAAATCACCTCTAGGAATAGACCAAACTCGAATCTAACTGTCTAACTGCTAAAAACCTAAAAAATGTCATGAATGAAACATACAAATTCATGAAACAACGTGGATTAATATTTTAAGTCTGCCAAGCTCTTCGATATAGCTTTTGCGCTTCTCCTTCTAAAATGGTTTATAAAGTCAAATAGAGTCGGAAACAGTCTACTTTATATTTACAATAGTACATATGATTAATGATCTATTAGTGATATCTGTGAGAATGAGTTTTTCCATAATATCAATTGCTTTTATCCTCGTTTTGATTCCGTCATTTGTTGTAAATTCCTTTTCACAGTCAAATAGTTCTTTGTCAAATAACTCGTTGTCAAATGCTTCAATATCAGACAAATCGGATGATAACTCTCCTTCGTCCTTTTCCTCTCTGAGTAGGTCACTTGCTGAAACCAACCAATCAGAAGAAGAACCCGTACCACCCCCACCGCCAACGGATTCAGAATCGAATGATAACGCTAACTGAGGAAGAAAGCAATAACTAGAACTTTACGTTGCAGATCAATAGCAGATATTAGGATAACAGATATAGAAAATCAATTACTATTCTCAGTTGATAATATGGAAATTGACATCCTGTAAAAACGTTATATTAATTTCATATTTTATGACTTGATTTTTTCAGTTGCATGAATATTTTTTATAACGTAAAAGTTAATAATTACAAAGAAAAAATAGACATATGGCAAAATATGAATTACCTCCGTTACCATATAGTTATGATGCATTAGAACCACATATTGACGCAAGGACTATGGAAATTCATCACACTAAGCATCATCAAACTTATACAGATAAGCTTAACGCCGCTCTTGAAAAATGTCCACCCGCTATCCAGGAAAAGGATATTGTAGACATATTATCGAACCTTGATCAAGTACCAGCGGATCAAAAAAGTGCCATCAACTTTAACGGAGGAGGATTTGATAACCATAGAATATTTTGGAACAATATGAAAGCAAATGGCGGAGGTGAACCGAGCGGCTCTATTGCAGATGCAATTAATGAATCATTTGGAAGCTTTTCTGCCTTTAAGGAAAAATTCTCTTCTACTACGGTGTTGATTCAAGGTAGTGGATGGGGATGGCTGGCATATAATCCGTCAACCAAGAAAGTGGAATACAAATCAATGCCAAATCAGACAAGTCCACGAACAGAGGGATTGATACCACTCTTAGGATGTGATGTGTGGGAACATGCTTATTATCTCAAGTATCAGAATAAAAGACCTGACTACGTTGCTGCTTGGTGGAATGTTATAAATTGGGACGATATTTCACAGAGGTTTGACCAAGCCAACAAATAGATAAACATTATTTTAATAATTAAGATATTAAGAATAATATCAAGTATCATCCATTATGAAGGTTATAAATTGAATTTTTGAATTGCTAATCATATGATATATGATTTGATAGCATCAAGGTAGTTCTACAAAGTTAGAACAATTCAAACATTTGGATTAGACTCGCCTTTTTTACCTTTTGTTTCTTTTTCAATTGTAAAGTTGTCCTGTATGTCCCCCTTATTATCATAAAAGGTTCCAGTCAGTTTACTGCTGGGATTACCATTACTAATTCCAATATCCAAAAATCCAAACTTGCTATCAAATTGTTTGGCCATGTAAGGCACCTGTCCTTGCATTGGATAGAAACCTTGTCCACCTGTTCCTACAATCGCAAAAATAGTTCCATCAGTATTAGCGCTATATCCTGTAGTAGAGCCTTTTATTACGGTTGGTTTTGAACTCTCATTAGGATTAAATGCTATTGGATATGTTCTCTGATAGTTGTGGTTATGTGCCTGTAATACTAGGTCAACACCATATTTCTCGAAGAGTGGATGATATATGTTTCTCAGGTCTTTTTCAGCATTATGTGTTGTTGGTGATGTATAAAATGGCCCATAGCTGGTCACTACTATCCAATCAATATCTTTATTTTGAGATGATTTTTCCAAATCTTGTTTTACAAAATTGTACTGTTCAGAGCCTGCATTATAGGGAGACTGTGAAGCCATGATAAGAAAATGCACTTTTTTGTAATCATAAGAATAGTAAGGTTTGTCCAACTGAAAACTTTTGAGATACTGGTTCATTTTTGCTGCTCCATCTTGCGTATCATGGAATCCCAAAGTGATCATCATTTTGCCTTTAAGAGGCGATGTTATATCAAACCAACAATCAGCAGTACTATGATAAGAAAGGTCTCCCAATGGTAGAACTAATTCAGGTTTTTTCTTCTCGATACTTGCTATAGTGTCCTGTGTATTAGCTGAACATCCAAAATCACCCGTAGCAGCAAAATTAAAGCTCTCTCCGCTCTTATCATTTCCATTACTATTAACATTACCAGCATCAAAACCATAACCATCGTAAGACTTGTGATCGGCCCCGTTGTTATCATTGTTATCGTTGTTATCATTGTTATCGTTGTTATCATGGTCTTTAGCTTTATTGTCTTCTTGCTCCACGAGGCGTTGATTATCCTGGTCATTTAGGACCTTGTCTTTTAATTTTTCTATTTTCTTGTCTATGTCAGCCTGTATTCTCTCAATTTTGAAGTTTAGTTCTTCGATTCCAAGGTTTTCTTTATCATAGTCATGATTTTGATTTTTAGCTTTGTTATATTCCTGATGCTCCGAATCCTGTTGATTATTTTCATGGTTTATCCCATTGTTCAATTTCTCTATTTTCTTGTTTACTTGATCCTGTTTTTTCTCAATTTTCAAGTTTAATCCATTTATTGCATGATTTCCTTCATCATCGGCTTTTTTCTGCTCATCTAGATTCTTCTGCTCATCGGCTTTTTTCTGCTCGTCGGCTTTTTTCTGCTCATCTAGATTCTTCTGCTCATCGGCTTTTTTCTGCTCATCGGCTTTTTTCTGCTCATCTAGATTCTTCTGCTCGTCGGCTTTTTTCTGCTCGTCGGCTTTTTTCTGCTCGTCGGCTTTTTTCTGCTCATTCTCGCTAGTTATGGCGTTTAAATCTTGATTATGTTGGTCTTTGTTTGAGTTATCCTTATTATCAAGCGGATTACATATTGGATTTCCTAAATTATCATCAGCATTCTCACAAAGTGGGTTCTTTGAATCCCCAAGGTTGGGATTAGAAGTAAATTGGGGTATTCCAAAATCACCTTCCTTGTCCTTGATAGGGATTATTGCATGCCTATCCAATTCACCAAAAGAGACTTTATTTAGAAGAGGGTTGGCAAGTATATGATTTGCATTATTAATCAATAAATTTGATGAAATAATGAGAAATATTATTGAAAAACATACAATGTATCCCATATTTCTAAATTTATTGATCATGAAGTACTTACAACTTCGAATTATCTTGAATTAATAAATATTTTTTGATTTCAGGTTCTATTAAAATATACAGTAAAAAAGTTATTTGTTTATTAATTGCAATCTGGATCTTCCTTAATCACACTAATTCAAAATTGGCCATAATACGCAGTAGTTTTTGATAGTATGCTGGTCGTGAGAAATGGGAGCGAAAATTTCATAATAATACGACAACTACCAGATATTATATTTTACAAGACAGCAAACCTCTGCTATCTATTGATATTAGGTAATTGACGCTAAATTATGTAGTAAAAATATTTTCAGTTATTGTTATCTTTTGCAGTATCATCATATGCTGGAAGAAAACTTCCAGATTCTGGTTTGAATTTTCCTCCATTTTTTATTTCTCCCAACAGATCAAACGGACTCTTCTTACCAGAATGTAACTCTTTTAAGGAACCCTCATACTTTGCTACCTCCTTTTCAAGTTGTAATAATGCAAATACATCTTTATTTTTAGCTGATGTTCCACTGCTAGTTGAATTGATTTCCTTCGCTCCGCTTACAAGATTAACTTGCGTTAAAGTAGCAGAAATTGATATCATAACTATCAAAAGTAAAATTTGCACACCTATTACCATATACAATGTTTATTCTACATCTAAGTTATTTAATATTTTCCTTTAATAATGTCTTTGTAATTTCAATCTAAGGAATAAGCTCTCAATATGAATTGTGGTATCAAACCGATATCGTCAAAACTTATTTCTGAATAAAGGAATAGATGATTATGCAGAAAATTATTACGACTAGTTCGAACACGGGTAAATGAAAAGTCATGGGTTCTTTGATAGTCATTGATAGAATATTCTCTCATCTAAAATGTTAACAATATTTATGGGCTGATGGTACCTTAGTTCGAGCAATTTCAAAATTCAGCGTATCCAACAATATAAAATTATGATTTCATTTAATTCGTAGTCCATTATAAATTTTCAGATTATGCCTCATTATGCTTGAAAAAATTCCAACATACTCAACATACTCAAATAAGTTAGCATAGTACACTCATTCCCAATCTTGAATAAATATGCCAAATTTTGGATTAAAAAACTCAAACTTAGCCAACATCCAGAGGGCGGATACTTTACCAATACGCACAGATCTGATAAAATTATTGAGTTGTGTGGATATAATGGGACTAGATCTACATGCACGGCCATCTATTATTTGTTAACAGGAAACCAATTTTCATCATTTCATATAATGAAGTCAGATGAGATTTGGCATTTCTATTCTGGTAGTAGTTTGACACTATATATAATAGGCTCAAAAAGAAGGATAATCAGGGTCGTCCTAGGACCAAATTATAATGAAGGAGAAAGGTTTCAGGTGGTAGTAAAGGCAGGTTGTTGGTTTGCTGCTTCTGTAAATAAGAAGAATTCTTATTCATTGGTTGGTTGCACGGTCTCTCCAGGGTTTGATTATAAGGATTGGAAAATAGGTAATAGAAAAGGACTTAACAGAAATGTACCCCGAACATAAAAAAATTATAGAAAAATTTACGAGACCTGTCTGATCAACTTATCTATATTAGATTGTCGTGAGTATGCATACTAATATCAGTTCTGATACTATGAATATGGCTCTCCTGATCTTATATTTAATATAAGAAACTTCTTATTCTTTACTGGTTGTCGGTATCAATATTGTTACTGCAATAGATATACTATTTAGCAGGTAGAGCGGTTGAATCTGATAATGCAAATACTTGAATACGTTTATTTCCCGTGTCTGCTACATATACATAACCATCCTCATCAACATCAAGCCCCTCTGATTTCGAAAATTGTCCATCTCCAATTCCATCGGATCCCCAACTTGCAATGAAGGTACCATTACTTGTGAATTTTTGTATTCTACCGGTATCATCAATTACATATACATTGTCTGAAGAATCAACAGCCACTCCAGCAGGACTCTCAAATTCACCATCTTTATCTCCTCTAGAACCCCATTGTAAAGTGAAGTTTCCATCTTTGGTAAATTTTTGAATTCTATCGTTTTTTAAATCAGCAACATACAGATTATTTTTAGAATCAATATCTATATTTTCCATCCAACCAAATTGACCTTGACCACTACCCTCTGAGCCCCATTTTCTTATAAATTGTCCATCTTTGGTAAATTTTTGAATATCAGTAAGTTGGGCATCTGCAACATATACATCATCATTAGAATCAACAGCCATTCCATGAGGGTGCAAAAATTCTCCGGCTCCTCCATTTCCTTCGATGCCCCATTCAATAATAAAGGTACCGTTGTTATCAAATTTTTGTATACGTTTGTTATTCATATCAGAAACATACACATACCCTTGAGAATCAATAGCCATACTATGCGGAGTATCAAATTGTCCTGGACCTGTACCCTCCTGACCCCACTCTAAAATAAATGTCCCGTTTTTTGTAAATTTCTTTATATTATGATTTTCATAATCTGGTACAAATACAAAATCTTTGGTGGCAAGTACATCATGTATTTCGCTAATTTTATGAATGTCATTATTCCTTTCCCAATTTTGAACCAGCACGTAATTTTGATAACCAAAAGCAGAGTTATTTGAAAATAAACAGAGTAAAACTATCAGAAGCACTGATGAGGAAATTGTAAATACTAATTTCAAACAGTTATCGTTAAGTTTAACATATTGCATCATTTAAGTCGATTAGACTGTGTGTTAATAAATACAACAGTCTTGAAATTATTTGAATTTTTGATAAATTTTTGATGACCTTCGATCTTGGATAATCAAAATTGGATTATTACAATCAGAAAGTAACTCATTTTGGGGAAGTTACCGAATTTTGGATATAGTCTCAATTAAGAGCTCAGTTTGTTATCAAGCTTTAATTAGTTACCAAATATCAAAAATCCAGGAATCTACTAAAATACGTGTCTACTACTTTCAGTATATCACTATCTAAATTATTACTCGAAGACTTGATTGCAAATATTAATTTATTCTACTGGTCAAGTCATTTGGTTACCGATGAAAGAAAATCATAAACATACTTTGCTTTTTGATTCTCATTCTGAGTATTTTCATTTTCATTGTCTGTATTGAGAACAGGTTTGTCATCGGTTGTAGGATTGAGAACAGGTTTGTCATCGGTTGTAGGATTGAGAACAGGTTTATCATCCCCTTCAGTACTACAACCAAGAGTAGAAAGCATGTTTGGACATTTTTGGAATTTATTTTGAGACTCTAATTTATTATCCAAGTCTTTATTATTCACGCTTACTACTTTATCTTCATAATTACTAATTGGTGGTTCTAATAGATTTTGTGGTTTGTCCATTTTAAAAGATATCGCTTTTATAACCTTGGGATAGTCCTGAGATGAAACATTCAAAACAACATCATTTCTATTCCCACCACTTGTAGCAGGAGTATCCCATGAATAAGATATTGCTCCACTGTCATCAGTTTTTTCTGAAAACTTCTTTCCTCCAATTTCTGCCATAACATTTGCACCAGATACTATTTCTTTAGTATTGGCGTCCATAACCTTTACGTCAATTGTTTGATTGTCACCAGGAACAACAAGATCTTTTAATAGACTTGCTTGAACCAACAATTGTTTTTGAACTTGGAAACTTCCTGTTATTGAAGCCGGTTCATAACCATTAGCAGAAGCTGAAACCAGTACATCAGATTTACCAGATGGAGTATCAGAATTTAGATTCCAAGAATACTCACCAGATGAATCTGACGTTCCATTATATTCGTCCAGCAAGACCGAACCTTGTACGACTTTAATGTTTAATTTAGCTCCTGCAACCCCTTGTAAGGTCTTTGGATCTGAAATTTTTACCATGAAGTTTTGAGGTTCTCCTGGAAAAATCTGATCTTTGGGTAACACTAAGTAGGCAGAAAGTTTTGTAGGAGCTATCGTTGTTTCATTACTAGCTATGCCAGAAGTTTTAGCTGATGCATTTGTGGATAAGGTTTTTAATTGAGGCAGAATTCCAAGAGGATCACGATATACCAAGTCAGAGGTTGGTTTCGCATCTTTTGTGATCACTCCTGTTACATTAATGCTATGCCACTTGGTAGTTACTTTCGAATTTTCTACACATTCAAGTTTTGATGTTAGATCGTTTAATCCATTTTTAACTATGTGATATGATGGAGAGTACGTGAATGTCCAAGATGAATAATCATCATTTCCGTATGGTCCTGTTGCTTTAGCTTCTTGGAATGGTTTTTCATTATTCCAATCTACGAATACGCTACAATTTGATTTTTCATTATCTGTTGAAATACCAAAAATTGTAAGATTCCCAACAGGTATTTCCTTTCCACTCTTTGGTGACAATATTTTTATGCCCATTGAGGGAGGAACAAATTTTTCTGAATCATTTGATTTATTAGTATCATTTGCTTTCGAGTCTTTTTGTGATTTAACTTCAGTTATTGATTTCTTGGTAGATTCGTCAGGTGATACTACCGTTACTACTACATTATCTGAATCATTTGATTTATTTATATCATTTGCTTTCGAGTCTTTTTGTGATTTAACTTCAGTTATTGATTGCGGGGTAGATTCATCAGATTTATCTGATTTATCTGATTTATCTGATTTATTTATATCATTTGCTTTCGAGTCTTTTTCTGATTTAACTTCAGTTATTGATTTCTTGGTAGATTCGTCAGGTGATACTACCGTTACTATTACATTATCTGAATCATTTGATTTATTTATATCATTTGCTTTCGAGTCTTTTTCTGATTTAACTTCAGTTATTGATTGCGGGGTAGATTCATCATACTGTGGCAAAATTTTATCTTTAATAGGAATGAAAGCGATGTTTTTGAATTGATTCAAGTAATTTACCTTGGCTACTTCGTATCCGTATGTGTTAAGATTAAAAATAGAGAATAGGATAAAATTTGATATTAGGAATATTAATAGTAAGTAATAGTTCACAAAATGTTATTTAATTTAATTATTATAAGTATTGTCAGCATATACTCACTTAGAAATAACAGTATTATTTTTCTTTAATTAAGTACTTTTCTTTTCACTTGTAAAATATCATAGTGGATCAATTGTATAATCTTCTGAAAGACTTGTGTAAATTAGATTACATTTTACTCCATTAAGAAATCCTTTACTATTTTATTAAACAATTTAGAATTTTCAACCTGAGGCCTATGTCCACAGTTTTCAATTATGATGATCCTTGAATTTCCATGTTCCATAAAAGGACGTATATATTTTAATGGGATCATTTTATCTTCTTTCCCCCAAATAAGTAACATATTTGTATTAATTTTTGCAAGATTATTATTGTATCGTGGAGCATTTGCACTACCCTTCAGTGCAGAAATAAACGCATACCTTGCACCTGGTAATGATAATCTTTTATATATAATATTTGCATAAGTACGATCGGCCAGAGCATTATCAATTGAGGTTAATATTCTGTTTATGTCATTCGAAGATTTAGAGTCCACTATTTTGATGTACCTTTTTAACGAAGGTGTACCTTTGAAGGATTTCGGCAGGCAGCCAGCCGGACTAATGAGAATGAGTTTATCAACTATTGTCCTATTTCTCATGGTAAACTCTACAGCGATATGACCCCCCAGGGAAGAGCCAATTAAAAAGAGATGCTTTATCTTTAATTTTTTAATAAATTTTTCTAGAAAATTCACGTAAAAATTGATGGTATAGCTAACCTTAGGTTTATCACTCAATCCGAAGCCCGGAAGGTCAAGGGCGATTATTCTAAATTTTTTGGATAAAAATTCAATATTATTAGTCCAACTTTCTATCGAACCTCCCAAACCATGAATAAGAAAAAGTGGAAATCCCTTTTGGTTTTTATCGGTATATCTTATAAGAACGTTATCAATTACTAAATGCTTAAAATCAGACATTGAGAATCAAATTGATTACTTGTTTTATAGTTTTATATGAATACCGTGACTCCTAATTAATAGATTCCCAAATGCGATAGCGAACAATTGAATAGTAACTTTAAAATCCTATCCAATTGATCCAAACAAATGCATTTGTTCAGGTGCTCTTTCCTTTAATTTTTGTATTTTATTATCTAGTTGATTTTTAGTATCCTCACCAAGACTTTTCATTCTAAGTCCGAATACTGAATCGGTACCGGGTTGTTCATCCATGCTATCGGTAACTTTGGGTTTACTCGTATCGTGGGCAGTTGTTTCTTCTGATTGTTGCGGCTGTTCTGAGCTTAAAATCTTCGTATCAGTATTATCTATTTTCATGGGATTATGACTGTCCTGAGATTCACTGGTATCAGTACTAGTTACTTCTGAGTGTTGCGGCTGTTCTGAGCTTAAAGTCTTCGTATCAGTATTATCTATTTTCATGGGATTATAACTGTCCTGAGATTTACTGGTATCAGTACTAGTTACTTCTTTTTTATCAGCATCTTCCGATGAAGCGGGATTTGCTTCTTTTTCACTAGATTCTGAATACAATGGAAGAATCTTATATGCTCCAACGCTTTTGGTATTTTTAACTGGTAATGCATTGGAAGATTCATTATTTGTATTTGTATCTTCACTGGATTGTTGAACGCTAGAGTCTGTACTGCTGTTTTTGGAATTCTTTACAGGTAATACATTGGCAGCTTCATTTTTTGTATTTGTATCTTCACTGGATTGTTGAACTCTATTTTTTGTGATTTCACTCCCGCCTTTTGTTCCGGTAACATTAATAGAATAGAACTTTGATGATGCATTTTGACCTTGGTCAAAGCATGTTATTTTTGATGTAAGTTCATTCGAACCTTCAACTATATTATGATAACTACCGGTATATGTATAACTCCATTTTGAGTAATCTGTATTTCCTTTAGGACCATCGGGGGTAACATTTTGCATTGGTTTCATGTCATTCCAGTCAGCATAAACCTGACAATTCTTGGTGTCATCATCTGAAGATGTACCGTAAATAGTCAAATCGCCAGAAGGTACATTAGCTGAATCAAAGGGAGTGTTTATATTTACAGATAATCCTGTCTGTGGAGGGATTTGTGCCAGTACAGGATTCCATACTATGCTTGATATTAAAAATATCCCAGAAAGCAAAAGAAATTTGAAATTACTTTTAATTTTCATATAGGAGTAATTAAAATAGATAATTAATATGAATTTTTTAAAATTATTCAATACGCTAATTAAATAGGAAAGTTACTTAAAATGGTGCTTATGGATTTAATAATAAAATTTCTAGTTTTAGATACACAGCCGATATTGTAACATAAGAATTTGAGAAAATTTAGTTAAATAGTATTTAACTTAAATTCAAATTAGAGTCTTGAGTCTGAAGTAAGATTTGAATTATTTCAACTTGTATTAATATGCTTGGCTTTACACATTATCGATATGAGATTCATTTGGCTTTATCTTGCTCCAAGTATAACTTTGATAATTTATTTCCTTTCAGTTCAGAAAATAGGACGAAAAGCAGCTTTTTACAATTAGGCAATAAATTTACCATCTCTTATTTGTATGTTATAATTTAAATCTAAATCTCATCAGCTATTTAATTGAGTGTAGTTTATCTCTATAGTAAAAGTTAATAAATAATTTAAATCAGTAATTTCCTGTAATCTCGACTTGCAAATTTCGTCTCTGCAGTACAATTGCTTAATTTCCATTATAATGCTGATTGGTTTTTTATCATTATTTCTAATTGGTCAAAGTATCAACGTATTTGGTCAAACCGGTAAAAATTCTCAAGTGCCTCAGCTAAATGATACGGCTTTGCAGATTCAGGTATCTGCTCCTCCTGGATTAAAGTTTCCAACTGGAATGGGTTTTCTAGGACCTGATGACATCCTAGTTATAGAAAAAAATACTGGAAAAGTAAAGGAAATCAAAAATGGTACTGTTAGTGGAACTGTTTTGGATGTCAACGTGGCAAATGTAAGTGAAAGAGGATTGTTGGGTATTGCAATTTCAGATAAGCCCAAATATGTATTTTTGTTCTACACTGAAACTGATAATGTTGACGGGGGTAAAGTTTTGGGAAATCGCCTGTATAGATATGAATATGATAACGGCAGGTTGATAAATCCAAAATTACTCTTGGACCTTCCTACAATACCCGGACCTTCTCACAATGGAGGAGTGTTAAAGATAGGGCCTGATAAAAAAAGTGTGTACCTCGTTATTGGTAACTTAAATTATGTGCAAAATCAATCCTATATTACTAAAGCTCAGAATAATAAAAATGGTCCTCCTCCTGATGGTAGGGGTGGCATACTTAGAATTACTTTTGATGGGGGAGTTGTTGATAATAAGGGATTACTTGGAGACGAGGATCCATTGAACAAGTATTATGCGTACGGCATACGAAACAGTTTTGGCATAGGATTTGATGCGCTTACAGGTAATCTCTGGGAAACAGAAAATGGTCGCAGCACTGATGATGAAATTAACATTGCATTACCAGGATTTAATAGTGGATGGAAGGAAGTAATCGGTTTCTCTAATGAGACGCCAGGCTTTAATAAAGAAAACTTGGAAGACTTTGGAGGAAAGGGTACATACAGGGATCCAGAATTTGTATGGACAGATACCGTAGCTCCGACCTCAGTTCTATTTTTACATACAGACAATCTGGGATCAAAATATAAAGACACTCTGTTAGTAGGCAGCGTAAAAAACGGCACTATTTTCAATTTTCCCTTAGACAAGACAAGGACACATCTAGTACTCTCTGGTCCGTTGTCAGATAAGCAAGCCGATACCAATAATGAAACAAACAGCGTAATTTTCGGCAGAAATTTTGGAGTAATCACCGATCTTCAAGTCGGTCCTGATGGCAAGTTGTACGTTCTATCTAACTATAAACGTGGTGGTACAATATTCAGGATAAATGCTACGAATAATATTAATTAAAATGAGAATCTATTTTTGAATTTGCCCGATAAAGTTGTTTCGCTTTTTATCGAATATTAGAGGGGTCTATAGGTTTCAAAACAATGATGACCATCACCAACATGGTCGTAGCAGTAATCACTATCTGCGTCTGCTAACGATAAATTTATACTAATTTCTGAGAAAGACAATAATACAATTGTTATAGCCAGAATATTTTTTTAAAAACTATAGATCCCATCGTGACAGATGACTTACCTGGCGTATAAGTTGTTTTCCCGGCCGATTATTTTTGTTAACTTATGCTCACATTCTGTTCCTTCAGGTGGATTTAACTCGTTTGCAGAAACACAGGCAAAGTAAATATCACCTTGTTGTATTTGTCCTATACCGCTTTCCCTGTCAAAATTAAAAGCAAACTTTATCGTATCGCCTGTTGAATTTCTTAGTAATTCTCCTGCATTTACAGATTTGGACTTGAATTCACCCTTATCCATGGCTACTACTTTAATATTTTCGACATTTTTTCTGTCGGACAGCGGTACCAAGATGTTAATCTTTACATTCTTTGTGTCAGGCTTTCCTCCAAACTCTACTGATTGGAACGACCCAGTGGACAAGGTTTGCTTAGTCCCCGTACCTATGTTTGCTATGTTTTTTCCATCTGGTTGTTCAATATTACCCTCGATGCAAGAATAAGATTTCATTACATTTGTCGCATTAAGGGCATAAGCACATACAAAATACTCATCACGACTACCAACAGTAACAAATTCATTTGTTTTTTCAAAGGTAAATGGAATTGAAATTGACTTTGATTTTACGTTACTTAGATTTTCAACGTATTTAACAGCAGATTCTCCGTTTGCAAATGCTAAAACTTTCAACTTTTCAGGATTCGGTATAGTAGTTAGATCTATATTTGCAATAACTGTGAAATTCTCTGCAGCGATCGCATAATTGCTGGATAAAATGACCAGGATATTTAGGGCAATGAATAGAAATGACGAGAGCAGGATTTTCTCATCTAAATGCATATTCAATTTCTAAATATTTTGTTTTTTTCTTACTTATCTGTTGTCATAGTAACGTATAGTTGAATTCTATGTAGGTTTCTTATGAAACGGGAACTCCAAATACTTGACTAGTATAAACACAAAGAAAAAAATCATAAACTCATTTACTAAGTTAAGGAAATTTATATATATTTAATTAACGAATCCTGATAGAGTTGTCTGCTTTCCTTTATTACTTTGTTTTCTATCGCTGACGTTAAATCTACTCTCTAATTCTAATTGTCGATTTATTTTTGCAATATTCACATTATCAAAAGATAGTTTTTGCATGTACATATTCTCTCTAAAGATATCCACAGTTTCGGGTCCATACCGTCCATAGTGGTTATTGGCTGCTAATATTGCTATTTTAGCGTCTTTTTCACTGTTTTACTTCATTCATCTTATTAGAATCCTTTTGTACTTTCTTGAATTTCTTTTCATGCGGTATTTTTTTTGGAACCTTTGCTGTAAATCTAAAATTATCGGGACTTTTTTTTGAATTTGCCCGGTAAAGTTGTTTCGCATTTTACCGAATATAAGAGGGTTCTCTATAGCTTTCAAAACAATATAAAATACCGTCTCTGGAACCAACAAATAACATTCCATTTGACAAACATGGAGAAGAATCAATACTCCCCATTGTAGGAAACTTCCACTCTTGCTTGCCAGTATAGAAATTTATGCCATAGATAAATGAATCTAAACTTCCAAAAAACAGTAGCCTATCGTATTCGCTGGTTGAAGGTGAAGACCAAATTTTTCCAGCCGTTTCAAATTGCCAGGTTTTAGAACCAGCTAGGGTGAAACAATAAAGTCGACAATCTGAAGTACCAAATATGATTCTATCTCTTACCAAGAGTGGAGATGATAAAACTGGCTTTAAGACAGTTTTGTTCCACTTTATAGTACCATCAATACTGCTTAAGCAATATATTCCACCCTCATGTGTGCCAATAAAAATCAAGTCTTCTGATAGACATGGTGATGATGAACGTACTTTACCATTCAACTTTGATTTCCATTTTACAGAACCATCTGAATCGACGCAGTAAATGAAACCATCATCTGATCCGAAGTATACTATATTATCATAGCATGATGGGGAAGACCAAATTTGACCGCTGGTTTCATATTTCCAAATTATATCTCCATTTTGACCGAGAAAATACAAATTATGATCCATTGATCCTAAAACTAAATTTTTTCCTAAAGGACATGGTGATGAAAAAATATCTGAGGTAGCTTCAATCTTCCAGATCAGACTGCCAGCATTTTTATCAAGTGAAAAAATTGAGTTATTTTCAGAATTGTCATTATTTATCCAAGAATCAAACGTAGCACAGATTACCATATCATCCAAAATTAACGGAGATGAAACAATGGGACTGCCAATATTGTGATGCCATTTTATTTCTCGTTTTGGTATATCTAAACAGAATATACGTCCGGTTAATGTAGCAACGTACAAAAAACCTCCTTCAAAAACCGGAGAAGATATCACCGGACCTAGCTCTATGGTCCAGTAAAGTAACGGTTTAATTAAGGGTTTTGTTTTTGTTGAACCCGTTCTCTTTATATTTCCTCTAAACATAGTCCAAGATTCGTTATATTCAGTTGACATACACTAATCTCTCTCTCTCAAAAATAATAAGCAATTGACCACAATCTTCAAAATTGGTAATTTATACTGATTCATAAATTTATACTTTGCAGCAGTTCCCCAAAGGAATATCATAACCATGTGGGCATGACCTCGGGTGCTTTAATAAGGTACATAACGCGTCAGTAAATATCTCTTTCATGTGATGTTCTATGCCGCATACCATTTCTTCATCAATTTCAATTTTTAAGGCCTCTTTCATCATTACTTCTAAAAGTCTTGTATTCCTTATCATTTGTTCTCCTATTTTTTCACCTTCAGTTGTTAATTTCATTACGGCGTTACCTTTCACGTATTTAACAAGATTTGCGTCATTTAGTTTGTGAAGCATTTGAACTACTGAGGGTTGTCTCACATTTAGAATTTTAGCTATAGAACTTACTTTTACTTTTTCCTTTCGTTCACGTATATGCCAAATAGCCTTAAGATACATTTCAATATGCTCAGATTCAGCCGTTCCTAGATAAAGCTCTTCACCAGAATTCATGCTAATCCTCCCATGCATTAGAGATAATTTTAATCGCACTATAATTATTAAGTTTCCGTTCGGCAGATCTCATTATTTATGTCACTTCGTAACCAACGCTTGAATAATGACAATTGCGTTCCTAAAATTAGATATTAAACAAATCAAAGTTTTTCCCCATCCTTCAGATGTGCCATAGATTTTCTCGATGATTCAATCAACTTCTTTCTACGTGGTTGTATTATTAATATATAAAGTGCTCCTACAGAATATATTGATAATAGTATTATTTGGGCAACTGTTGTTTCAAGTGTGGGATGAATACCAGTCATTGTTGCCAAATTTATCTCTAAACGGGGAATGATTCCAAATAGGTGTGTTGTTGAGATATAACCTATTTCTTGGAACTCTCTGACTGCGTTACCTATGAATGCAATAGACATGTAAGCTCCAATTCCCATTGTTAGACCAAATAATACACGCAGAGGCAGCTTCTTGCCTAGCTTTCTAATAACAAATACAATACTAATGATTAAAGCCAGTCCTAGGACTAGTCCCAGGAGTACAAAAATTTCCATATTTTCTGCAAATGAAAACATAGCTTGATAAAATAGGACAGTTTCAAATCCCTCTCTATAAACTGTAAAAAATGAAAGCATTGTAAAGACCATTACGCTTCCCGTCGTTGTTGCCTGCCATACTTTTGCCTTTACAAATTCAATCCATTTTTTTGTCTCAACCTTATTTAATATCCAGAAACTTACCCAGAATAATACTATAACAGCAGATATTCCCGCAATTGCTTCAATCAGTTCTTTACTTGCGCCTGTTATATCTATAATAAATTGGGCAACAAACCATGTAATAATTGACGCAATAATAGATATCAAAATTCCTAGATAGACATGTTTCTTATAATGGCCGTTACGAGAAGCTTCCAAATAAGTAAGGATGGCACCAATTATAAGTGCAGATTCAAGTCCTTCTCTAAATATAATCGAAAATGAAGTCGAAAATGCTAGCGTAGGAGCTATTACACCTGTGCCGGTAACTAATCTTTCAGATTCGTCTAATCCACTTCTAATTTCTACGACCTTTGCTTCGATTTTTGCATATTGTTGATGCTGTTGAATCATATTGCGGAGCTCTGCAAATTTTATTTCCATATCAAGAGTAAAGTCCGGATTTATTGGTCTAAGCGGAATTTCTATTCCTTCATAACTGTCTAGGTAAGCTGATCTGGATGTGGCAAATGCCTTATCATATTTTCCATCTTTATACTGTTGAAGAAGATCAACTAACTTGATTCTTATATTGTCGATGTCGGTTCTTACACCCGTCTTCTCTGAATCTGTGCTCTCACCAAAGCCTTTTTTTATTCCAGAGTATGTACCAAACCCTTTACTCAATTCTTTAATATCACTTAAATTGTTTAGTTGAGTATTCACCATTATAGGAACTGAAGAGTCGGTGTCTTCATTTACATTAAGGTTTTCATAATTTACATTCAACAGATTTGCAGCCTTTGTAAGATTGTTAGTGATACTGGTTAAAAGAACACTTGTTTCTGATTGCTGTTTGTTTTTTATTAATTCCCGAAGTTCTTCTCTCATCATTAATTCTAAACTATTCTTAAGATTCGGATCAACTTTTTCAAGTGGTGGTTCGAGATATTCGAAATTGTCCAAATATGCAGCAGTTGCGTACTTCTCGGCAGAAGAATAATCAGAATTGCTCCTTATGGCACCACTGATTTTTGACAATAAATTTTTTATATTTCCAAAATAAATAGTTAAAGAACCATTGGATTGAAAATTTGATTCATTTTCATTTAATTTCGTTTGGATAGCTGTTATCAACTTTAGGATGCTTTGCGGATCCGATTTTTGAGATAAGGAAACCTTCAGGTCCCTAAAAAAGGACTCAATTTCTAGCTTTTTGGAAGCACCGTAGGAATTAGAAATATTTTTGTATAATTTATATGAGATATCTACCATCCCTATTGCATTTTCATAATCAATTTTATTATTAGGATCCTTAGTATTACCAAAATTAGATGTGTGATAGAATTTAGAACTATCATTTAACAGTACCATAATAGTTGATGCTATGATTGAATTGTAATCCAAATTATTTGGTGATAAAATATTTGAGGTAATAGTATTCAATAAATCCACAATTTGAACTATCTTACTTTCTGTTTCCGATGATGGAGTAGATTTTACCATTATTGGTAAGTCAATTAATAATGATTCTAATCTTTCAGATGAATTCTTATCAATTTCTCTTAGTTTGTCCTTAAATGAAGGAAAAATTATTGAGTGTGAGATATATGCATGTTCAAAAGCACTTGTGCTATCTCCTTTTGAAAGACTTGCCTGAACCAAATCCATTTGTTCTAAGATTCTTTGTAGGTTAACTGTTACTAAAATTAGGTCGTTGGAACTAATTCCAATATTCTGCGCGCCGTATGTGGAATTAAACAAGAGACTGGGAGTAAGGAAAACAATCCACATGTATAATGGAATTTTTTTCTGGTTTAGAATCCCATAGAAAATTTTCATTCATTTTTTCTACCTCATATCAGGCTTTGAAGGAATAAATTTTTTCAGGGACATAAAACAATTAGGCTTACCTAAGTCAATTAATGCAATATAAATCTTGATAATCTCAAATCAACTCCTAAGTAATCACCGTATCAAATATCTTACGATTCCATATTTTTCTCATGATACGGAGTAAACTATTATCTTAGCAAGGAGAGCAACACAAAGGAAATTGGTTCAAATTTGTCGAGTTTTTCTCAAGTCATTGATCTTTTCAAGTATTAGAGCTCTTAATTTATGGATTAAAGTTTTAATCTTGTGAACTCCAGGGATAGCAAAATGTCTGGCTACTATAATTGGACATTTCAGTTCATATAACATATTTAGAAAATGAGGGTCACTAAATAAGCTGAATTTTGAAATGCTCGCACCAGTTATAACAACATCTGGTTGAAAATTACTCAGTGAAGACAAAATTGTATCTGCAGCTTCGTCACTATATCGAATATCACTCTCTGAAAGATTAATTTCATTGAATTCGATTCCAACTTGTTCAAGATATTCCTTTTGTTTTAGTATATCAGTTATGCTTACATTTTTTTCCTGTTCATCGTCTTTTTTGGTATTTATATATAAAACATTAATTTTGAATTGTCCTGAACGTTCTAACCAACTTGTAGCCTTCAAAACTACATCTGAATGATCTCCTCCATCATATAGTACAACCAAATTTTTCTGACCAAAGCGCCGTCTCGAAGTTCGTGTAGGTTCAAATGTGAACTCTTCATTTCCTTCTGATAATATGGCCAGTACATCACACGTCAAAATTGTTTGAATTTTTTTGCTGTTCCTGAATGTTTCAAAGTCTGTTATTAGTAAATCAATTTTTTGTTCCTCCACAGTAGCTAATATTGCTTCGCTTGCATCATGTGATATTCTCACAAGATAGTGATTTAGTATGTTCTCCTTGTCCATTATCCTGTCTAATGGTTCAAATGATTTCCTTGCTGTTTCAGCATATCCAGTCCCCGCAGATAACGGGGTCTGTTTTGGAACTGTAATCACTCTCAAAATATTAATCTCTCCAAAATTTTCTTTCGCAACTCTTATTGCATATTTTAATAATCTATCAGGATCTTCGGGGGTATATGGAATTAGAATCCTATAGTCCTTCCTCTCCAGATCGCCTTCACTAGTAACAATTGGAGCATAATGATCTATTTCCTTCCTAAATGTGTACATTCGATATACGAGGAATCCAATCACCACCCATACTACGGTTATCGCCCAGCTCAAAGGTTGAGTAAACAGAAGAAAAATAGCTAGCCCAAGTTTGAGGAAGATACCTATTATTGGTATTACTGGAAAGAATGGTGTTTTGAAACCGTATTCTAACTTGTCACCATAAATCCTACGAATAGTGATGACAGCCATATTTACTTGAGTAAATAGTAATAGAAAAATAACTCCTGCCGCAACGGCGATCTGTCCCAGAGGAAGTCCGTAAGCCATAATTGCCATTATGATACCAGATATTAGTATTGCGACATAAGGTGTCTTGTTCTTTTTGTGGATAGCACTAAGTTGATATGGCATGTTATAATTTCTGCCCATGGCAAAAGCTACCCTGGCAGAAGAAAATGTTGTTGCGTTTAAAGCAGCTAGAGTGGAAATCAAGCCTCCAGCCAAAACGATAAATGCTCCGTAAGGAGCTAGCAATTCTGCTGCCTTCATTATTCCAAGTTCACCACTGTTACCTATGAATTTCCATGACTCAATGCCAGCTGGAAATATTGCTCCTATAGATACAAAGGCAATCAAACAATACACAATAACTACAGCACCTAGTGAGATGAATATCGCCCGTGGAATATTCCTTCTTGGGTTTTTTACTTCCTCTCCTGTTTGAACAATTACTTCATATCCTTCGAATGCTATGAAAGTTAGACCCATTGCTGCAACTACTCCACCGATTCCCATTGGCGCAAAATTCGAAAAATTCATCTTCCAGTTGGGATTGCCACTCATGACCCACAAGCCGGCCACAATTAAAATAAATATTAATCCTAGCTGAATAATAGTAACAATATCACCCGTCTTACCGGTTTCAGATGTTCCCTTAATATTGATATAAGTGAAAACGGCAATAGATACTACTGCTATAAACTTGTCTAACGGGATAATGTTTAAAAGCACAAGATCGTGCGAAAGATTCACCATCTCCAATAACCCTGTGAGGAATGAAGCAAAACTTACAGCATATAACGACCCAGCGATTATGTGTGCAAGCCAGGCCATCCATCCACTTATGAAAGCGTTCGGTCGAGGTAAGCCTTCTCTCACCCATAGGTAACCGCCTCCCGCTTCTGGCATAGCGGAACCAAGTTCGGCATATGCCATAGCTGTAAATAGCGTTATTATCGCGTTAATAATAAACGCAACAATAACCGCGCTGCCTGCAAGACCTATTGCCGGCCCAGTCAGAACATAAATCGAACCACCTATCATTGCAGCTACTCCAACCATCAGTATATCTAGGAGCCCAAGGGACCTGACAAGTTGGTTATGAGAAGAAGTCCCTGCCCTTCCAGGCGGTTCTTCATCAGCGTCGGACAATTGATATCGTTTCGATAGCAATGATAATTTAATGTTTTTAATAGGTTACGCCTTGTCATCCAATTGGAATAAATGCTTTTTTATCAAAGTGTAATGAATTGATGGATATTATCTGAATTTTGGTATCTAAATTTATATAAAAAATAAACTGGTATTACCATAATGCATCAAGTTGCACTGATTACAGGTTGTTCCAGTGGAATAGGTTACGAAACTGCGCTAATGCTCGCTAGAAATGGATTTCATACCTTTGCTACTATGCGAAATACAAAGAAATTGGATTCTCTTGAAGAAATAATTAAAAAAGAAAGGCTTGATCTAAATATCCGGGAACTTGATGTAAATGATGATAGGTCTATAGAAAATACAATTAATTGTGTCAAGAAGGAGGCAAACCGAATTGATGTATTGATAAACAATGCAGGTTATGGTCTGGTAGGTTTTTTTGAAGACCTGACTCTGGATGAAATAAGGAATCAATTTGAAACTAATTTTTTTGGTGTTCTGAATATTACGAAAAAGATAATTCCCATAATGCGATTACAGAAAAGCGGTATAATTATTAATGTAAGCTCAGGTGCCGGACAAGTAGGTTTTCCAGGTATTTCTGCTTACGTAAGCACAAAGTTTGCTATCGAAGGATTTAGTGAATCCTTAATGTATGAATTATTTCCATATGGGATAAAAGTGGTTATAATTGAACCTGGAGTAATAAAAACAAATTTTTTCCGCAACTGCATTGTATCAGAACATTCGATGAAAAAGAGTTCACCATATTCTCGATCCTTAGATAAATTTCAGAAAAATGTTGAATTAATGCAATAACATGCTACGTCTCCTATCGATGTTGCAAAAGTGATATTACAGGTTTTAGGCAATAATGAGCCCAAGCAAAGATATATCGTTGGTAATGATGTCGCAATGATATTAGAAGCAAAAAAGAATCTATCGGATATCGAATTTAAGAAGATGATGATACAAAATATTATTTGAAATGTAAGAATTTTGTTTCTACATGACGTAACGTTTTCACACCCATAGGAGAATCCCGAACAGACCTACAAGAATCAAAACTATACCAAACTTGCCATTAAAAGCTATCGAATAAGTTTCATACTTTTATAGTATTGTTAATAAAGTAATGGAAGGGCGCAAAGAATCTGTCCAATTCGATTGAGTTAATTGTAAGGAGAATCAAAAATGGATCTGTAATAGATCATATTGAATCTGGCAAGGCATTTTTAGTTCTAAGAGCCCTCAATATCACTGGGAGAGAAGGAAATGTTATAACCGTTGCCTTGAATGTTCCAAGCAACAAATATGAAAAAAAGGATATTATTAAAGTAGAAAACAGATATCTGGAACCTGATGAAACGAATAAGCTATCATTAATTGCACCACATGCGACTATAAACATTATCAAAGATTACAAATTAGCAGAAAAGAGGAAGATACAATTGCCAGATTATATTACTGGAATTTTCAAATGTCCTAACTTAAGATGTGTAACTATCGGAGAGAATATAAAATCTGTCATTGAAGTTATAGATAAAGAGAAAATCATTTTAAAATGCAAATATTGTGGTAGGATTTTGAGTATTGACGAATTAATATTCTAAATTAGATTTTGTTATTATAATAACTAATACAAATGAAAAACTAGTACGTCTTATTAGTGTCAATTTCGTTTTCGAGAATCAGCGCAATACTCATCTTTACTTGTTCTTGATATTGCAGAATGAAATCCGATTAGAGGTGAAAAGACCAAAATACTGATCAGAGCAAGATAATATTCTGAATTATGGAGAAGGTTAGATGACATATTAGGATAATTATGGAAAATGATTCTCAAATATCAATACAATTTGGCAATCTATTATGAATGATATTTATATAATAGCAAAATAACATTTTTGAAGTTGAATCCAAATTCTGAAAATGGCGATGTGAAGATTTCAGCGCTAAAAATTTTTCTAAATGGTACGTTATTGGCCCTAGTTATATCAGTCCCAGCCATCATCAGTACTGTCGTATTTCATTATGTTATCAAAACAAATTTGATTATAACAATTTCTGCAGGAATCATAACCCTCTTTGTTGCTATGGGTTTTGCATATAAAATCTCAAAAAGATTATCAATGTAATCTCTATTTGGAACAGATTAAGAAAAGCCGAGTAAACTGCAATCAAGAATTATTCAATCAACTAGTGTTTGGATTCCTGCGAGTTTCTATTTTCATAAGCTAACAAATACTACTAATATACAATTTCTATCTGAAACTTATTAATTTGACATCCTAGACAGTCCAATACTTAACAACAGGCTACATTAAATCCTCTAAGTAAATTGAATGATGATGCTTTCATTTGGCTGGATGGTTTTTAACAATTTTTTTTATGATCTTTTGTTTATTCTGTTGTTACAAAATTCATAATGTCTTTGTTATCCAATTAAATTATACAAGCAATGAGAATTTTTTTCATAATTTTTGAGATACCAATACATATATCAGGTCTCAAAAAAACATTTTTTGTCAATTGTCAAGAACAAGAACAAGTATAAAATTTCAGTTTCCCTGTCAAAAATCAGAAAATATTACGCCAGACATTATGATTAAGATGATAAGTACAAGTGCAATTCTTGCACTGCTATTTACTGTTCCCGCGTTGGGATTATTTTTAGGAATTTATTGGTATACAGATAACTTACTTTTGGGTGCAATAATTGGATTTGCAATTCATTTTCTTACTCTCGGATTATCGCATCCAATATCCCAATTTATCTCATCTTTTTTTGACGGTTAAACTGCATGAGTATTAATAATTATTTGGTTTAAACACTATAAAATAGTTAAGAATTTCTAAATTGAACTTCTACAACACAGCGTTTTGGGTTCGTTGCTGAAGATTCTGTAAGGAAAAAAAAGTTGAACTCGGGAATAGTGCCCTTCATGTAGTATGGTTCTACTAGCTGATATCTGGCTTTTTGTTCGGATAGATTAGCAATGATATTTTTTAAAATATGAATGGGACAATGATCGACTTTCGCGTGCGACCTGTGGGATTTGAACTTAGCTGGTAGTTGGGGTCAGTTAACCTTGAAATAGGACAAACTAGGCACAAGGCGATATGACTGAATATTCAATCGGAACAAGTTCGGATTCGACTCGAACCATATTGTTAGCAATTGCACGTGGCCACACTATAACAATATACCCATTAGAATCACTCAGGAAAATATCTTTAAATATTAACATACCACATGGTCGATTTAATGATTAATCATGATGGTAAAATATGTGATAACTGTGGAGATTCGGTCGATCAGTTGGTTCCTCTAAATGACCCAAGTAGAATTGGCAGGTGGTGGTGTTTGAAATGCATATACAAAGAAGGTAAGGCTAAATTTGATGCTGACGCCAAGAATGGCTAACCGCGAAGAAAGCGAATTCAAAAAGTATAAAAATTAGAATATAAAGATCCAGGAAATATGACTGAATATTCAATCGGAACTTTATGAGAAATCTTCATATTAGAAATAGGTCAAAGGAGAGAGCGTTAAACAAATCAAACCTTATAACACTATTATTCTTTGGGAATTTAAATCTCATGGCTCAAGTATTGACAAACCTGTGGGAAATGCATAACATGAATAATACTATTTTTTTCTTAATTATAGTTGCTTATGTTTGCCTTAGTGTGGCACGATTTTACAGTCACAATCTTCTTGGGGACCGTCACAACTTTTACAATTTTTTGTTTCCGAATCTACAGGACCCCAACAGTGGGAACACCCCGTATTTAGATCATCGTCTGCCATTAACTGCTTATATCCAGTGATTCTATATAACATTTTACTCAATCGATATTAGTATGCAACAATCAGGACAATTCGAAAGTTCACGTAGCCATGTGACGAATATCACGTAGTGACGAATAAATTATTGCAACTAATTTTAGGACAGAGTTTCAGAGAAAGACTTGAAAATTATTGTTTCAATGGGATTTGAACCTTGCACTTTATTCACGTTCCCCGACCAGTTGAATACTCAGAGTAAATTTATGATCTTGAGATTTTAATTAAATTAAAACCAAGATTAAATAAATGGAATTTTCAAATAAACGGCTGTTCAAAGATAACTTATAATTTTTGTTTCATTCTTTGGAAACTAAATAATATGTAAGGCACTACAGTTTGTATTGTCAAATTAGAATCCTTTAAGAGTAAATTGATTGCCAATTTTTATCAAAGCATGATTTAATTAATCTGATGAGTCTTTCCCTGATAAATTCCTCCGTTATTTGTTCCTTATCATAGTATTCTGGCATCATATCTTGTCTGACTTCACCTTTAGTTATCAACCGATCTTCTTGAATTGATATTTTTTCGCCAGATGATGAGAATTTAATATTCGGATATCTGGATTCATGTGTCAATTTGAAATGTAAAATGAATTCAATACTAGGATTTTTTCCGGATACAACTTCCGATCGAACATTCACACTTGAGTTCACGTCTTTACTCTTCAGATAACTCTCGAATTTTCTCATCACAGGTTCAATAACATCCTTCGACAATTTATTGAATTCCCTTTTTAAATCTTCATCCTCTCTTAATGAATCAATCTTCTTTGCTTTGGCATCCTTGAGTAGGTTTTGAAAATTTTCGATTATAGGCCCCAATTCTTTTTCCAGGTCTTCCACATTTCTAATTGAATTTGATTCAAATTAAACTTAGCTTTGACACTAATATTTACCTGTATATTGTAGCTTTCAAGTAGTTTCAAAGCATCTAGATTATTGTCATAATCGGTTTGTTCTTTGTCGACTGAGTATTATTTTGCTATCTCTGTTCTTAGAGATGTAATTATTTTTCAATATGTTATCAAAGATCTACGGAAGGTGAGTATCGATAAATACACAAATTCAAAGAAAGGATAGACGATAAATTTATTCAATGAAATACCATTTATGTTTTCTAATACTAATCTGCTAATGAGCTTCAAAACAAACAACTCGGTAGAGAGATAGCTAAGTAATCCATCGAGCGTCATTAGGCGTACTGGTAGGATGGATAGCTAACGAGCCAAAAAATCACTATATCATTTCGACTTTATACAAATGTATACTAGTAATTAGTAAATAATGTTCAATATTATCTTTTAAACGATATTGATAATGGTAATGATAATTAATTAGTACAAATGCACTAATCATTCAATGACTACTGAACAAATTGGAAGATGACCTGGATACCTAAAATGTTTATGGAGTATGGATAAACATATTGTCTAGAATTCTGAATAAATTTTATGTAGTAATCACATTTAGAACAATTGTATTGGTTAAACCTCAATTGTTGCCTTAGCAAACCTGTCTGCTACTTCAGTAACCTTTATCCGGGTCTTTTTCCCGACTTTTGCATTTTGTACAAATACTATAAAACCTTGAACCCTAGCAATACCATCGCCTTTTCTACTAATTTCCGTAATGTCTACCTCATATTCCTTACCCACCTCGACGGGTTTTGTCGTTGGACTACCTCTGTTGAAACTCTTACTAGCATCGCCACCATAACTCCTTCCCCTACCACCGCCATAACTGCTGTTTCTACTGTAACTCATTTGTAATATTGGATGGTTATTGTCCTAATATATAGATAGAATGCGCATATCATTTTTGAAGGTTCGTATTATATTAGAAAATTATGAATAAACTGAAGTGGATAAAAAAATTAGATCTGCCAAATGTATTACATTTATGCTATTTCAGTCTTTTATTCTGAGTTTGTCTAGAGCTTCTTGGTAAGGTAGTTTTTGCAGCAAACATCTGAGCAGAAGAATAAAAGTCCAATAGTCGTGCTTAGATATCGAACTCCTTGGAGTAGTTCATCAAAGTCTTTCGAGCAAGAATTGCAAGCTCTGTACATATTGGTAAGAGATAGGCATACGTCCGTATAAAGCTATGCTGATGCTCTATCTTTGACCATCTACAATCCCACAAAGGAATTATTTTTACGTAGGATTCGGCGTGACCAGTGAATCCAGTTTGACATAATTAATTTGACTCACAGGGTTGATGAAGATTTTATGATTGCAATCATGATTGTGATTAATGGAGATATATTTTAAAATTAACCGGCTGAGAGTTACAATTTATGCAGTTCCACGGGCAAAGATTATTGTAATTTGATTATCTCATCCCATGTTCCAGTTGCTGAAAGCATATAATATTTACTATGATTTCCAGATTCTAAGTTTATGATATCTCCAGTTGTAATTTGAATTTGAAATAATCTGTTCAAATATTGCAGAAAGCTAGGTCCTGCTACGATACTCTTGGCTTCCTTTTCAAGTGGTTTATTGTAGTACTTTTGCAGAGTATCAGTTAGTCCCAAACTACTAAGCTCTTCAACTAAGTCGGACAAGTCTATAAACTTCGAATTCCTTTTGTAGACGTGAAGTGTTGCCATTAAAATCCCTTCGTTCCTTGTATGATACGATGTACAATATATCATTTCCCTGTTTGTATACACTACTCTAAAGATAGTTGAAGAGTTACTCTTTGGATTAAGTATCGTACTAACGATAAGTTGTTGAGTAAAAAGCCCTAATAACACTTATTAAAGAACGAGCGATGGAAATCGAACATTTGTATATCTCATGTCCTACATATGAAAATAAATTTAACAACTTGCTCAACGGCGTACGATACACAAGTACCGTAAAGCGAGTTCTAGAATTCTGTTCGGATGAATGTTGCAGAGACTACCTTAAGAAAAATCTGTAGTTCTGATCCAATGTTATGAATTTGTTCGATACATGCACGTTATTTCATAGTATGATCCTCACTAAAATTCTGGTAGATTCCCGATCTTATCACAGGGAATTGGGTTTGAATCTGTTTTGAGATAATCAGTTCCATGAATTGTAACTATTTTAATATCTGCCCCATAGTCCCAGGTGTTGTTTGGACCAGGTATTATCACCTTGCACATAATTTTACTGTATAAGTTTGACGCTATATCCTTTCGAGTAACGAGTTTGCCATCATGAACGCCATCGTCGTCAATTAGGTGCTGAATTGCGCTATCTATGGAGATATGATGCTTGTCATATCTTACTTTTGATATTCCAAGGTAAGGAGTTATGTGAAAAAACCTCCACAACATATACAGCAGTAATAATGGTTGGCAAGATGTACTATGTATCTATGACATTCATATCGCTTCGACGTAACAGCATCGAACATCGTTACTACTCTCATGTTACCTTCTACAATGTCTAACCCGTTTTTCAATTCTCTAAGCCTTTATCCTTAACCGTAGTATTTAAGGTCACATTCTAAAATTATAAACGAAAACTCAATTTTATATCGAATAGGTAAATCGAGAACGATAAACAGACAATAAAGCAAGACTATTTCCACTGTGGCGTCCTCAAACCTCACGTTATGGTTGTGTAGCTAAATCTTTTCACCTGTATCCAGTCGGATTATCAAGAGTGATACACTCATAGATAAAAACAGATCGGCAGGATATTTGACAACATTTGTTAATGGATGTTTCTGAAACGATAAATATTTTGTGTACATATAATAGAATGCGCTCATAATACATTGAGTCAAGAAGATTGAGATTGTGATGAAGGCATCAGACCTGTTTATAAGATGTTTGGAAGCTGAAGGTGTTGAATACATTTTCGGCATACCTGGGGAAGAAACTAGTGACTTAATCATGTCTTTGTTAGATTCAAAAATCAAATTTGTTTTAGTAAGGCATGAACAAGCGGCTGCTTTTATGGCTGATATGTACGGCAGGCTAACACAAAAAGTTGGAGTGTGTCTGTCTACATTGGGACCGGGTGCAACAAATCTTACAACGGGAGTGGCCAATGCGAATATGGACAGATCTCCAATATTAGTAATAACGGGACAGACGGACACTGATTTCTTGCATAAAGAGTCTCATCAGAATATGGATGCTGTAGCTATGTTCAAACCGATAACAAAATGGAGGTGGTCTATACGTAACGCTGATAGTATTCCCGAGATTGTTAGGAGAGCATTTAAGATCGCATTGGAAGAAAAAGCTGGCGCTGTGCATCTTGAACTTCCTCAAGATATAGCAAAGATGGAATCAGACATAAAACCAATAAAGACTCAACAAGTATTTAGATCAAGACCAAACGAAGAGCTGATAGAAAAAGCAGCTAAGCTAATACTAGAGTCAAAAACGCCGATACTCTTGGTTGGAAATGGATGTATAAGGGGTAGACCAAGTTTGTATGTCAGAAAATTTGTAGAGAAAACAGGAATATGTTCTATGAATACATTTATGGCTAAAGGAGTTATATCAGACAAGTCGGATCGACATCTTCATACAATAGGAATAAGAGAAGCAGATCATGCCTCAATTGCCATGAGAGAAGCTGATTTGGTAATTGCAATAGGATATGATCTTGTTGAGTACAGTCCTAAACATTGGAATGGCAGTTTGGATAAAAAAATTATTCATATTGACTTTACACCCGCTGAGTCTGACACATACTATCCTCCAACAATAGAGATCGCCGCAGATATTGAATATACTATGTATGCTATCTTAGGGGAAATAGAGAGGATAAGGAAACAAGACGAGACAGAAGAAGAAAAACAAAGACAATATAGAATTCCACAATCTGATCCCCCAGAATTATTTAAAACAATCAAAAGAGAGATAGTTTGGAGATTAGAAAGGTACAAGAATGACTTTTCGTATCCAATAAAACCTGAAAAATTAGTTCTCGACGTAAGAGATGCCCTTGATGAAAGTGATATCGTTATATCCGATGTTGGGGTACATAAACTTTGGATAGCAAAAATATACAATACCTACACTCCAAACACATGCATAGTTCCTAATGGTTTTTGTTCAATGGGATTCTCACTACCGGCAGCAATAGCTGCACAACTTGTAGATCCCAGTCACAAAATTGTTGCAATGTGTGGTGACGGTGGATTTCTGATGAATGTTCAAGAAATAGAAACTGCAGTAAGATTACGTTTACCTATAATAGTGATTGTTTGGTGTGATTATGATTATGGGATGATATCTCTGAAACAAATATATGAATTTGGCAGGAGTGCATTTACCAAATTCAATAATCCTAATTTTGTTAAACTTGCGGAAAGTTTTGGAGCAATAGGATACAATGTTAGATCCACTGAAGAATTCTCTAAGGTACTAGAAAAGGCAAAAGTGTCGAAATCGAGTCCGGTCATAATATCTATTGATGTAGACTATTCTAGAAATCGTCTATTGCTCGATGACAGCTTTGTGGTATAGCTACTCAAGTTCTTATTAAACAGATAATATCAGTATTAGACGATTTCTACGCATCTAGAGAAAATTACTCAAAAGCTCACCCTACACTGAAGTATGATGGAAATGCGCGAATAACAATTTATTCAAGGTACATAAGTGTATTCCATGCCGCATTACTTTACCTAATGTTTTGAACTTTTCAAATACCCTCAGATTGTTGGTGGACTAATTTAGAAAAAGAATTCAAAAGAATGGACATTTGACCTAGCTTGAATTCAATTCCAGATGATATTATTCTGGCAAAATAATTAAATACTTTCTTCCTCATATTTTTAATAATGAGTATTTGGGGAATTGAACCATCTGATTGGTTTACTAGGTTCATGAGAAATCGTTGGAGAGCACCATTTCCTGAAAAAGACTTCGGGGAATTTGATGACATGAGAAAAGAAATGGAAAGAATATTTGAAGAACAATTCCAGGAAATTCAATCGTCAGCTCCAAAGGAACTGATCAGAGAATACGAAACGCCAGAAGGTGGCAAGGTAAAGGAGATTGGACCACTTGTCTACGGTTACTCTGTAACAATAGGACCAGATGGTAGACCAAATATCAAGGAGTTTGGAAATGTTAGACCTCCTGGTAGAACGGGGATAGGTACCGGCGGTAGAACCAGAAAAGCGGAATTAATAGCTGAAAGAGAACCTCTAGCCGACATAGTTACGACTGATAAGCAAACTAAAGTCGTAGTGGAATTACCAGGCATAACCAAGGAGGATATCAAAATAAATGCATATGATGGTTCTGCTGAAATTATTGCTGGAAAGGGTGATAGAAAATACAAACGTGTTGTTGAGCTACCTCCTGATGTAGATATAGAGACAGCAAGATCTACATTTAACAGTGGTCTTCTAGAAATAACTTTTGACAAAAAGAAAAAGCCTGAGAGAAAAGGTAAGGAAATCAAGATAGAGTAGAATTGTAGTTTAGCAGTCGAAATAATATGATAAAAGCCCTTCTCCCCTAAAATAACATTACGATATTGCAGATAGTATAGGCAACTTGCAGGACTGAAAATTTAACTAAAGTCCTATGCAGCACCTAATTCCAAACATATTATAGCATGAGTAATATTGGTTTATTGTATAAAGAATTTTTTGGTCAAGGGAATGATAACTTCGTTTTCTCAGATAAAAACTATGATGTTGTCTTTTAAATTCTGGAGCTTTCAACGCTTATGTGAATAATTGCATTCAATGTTATGTTTGGTCTTGTTCTAGCATTGCTAAATTTACCCACAAATATTATGATAGTGCGCTTAAATAAAGGGACAAGATTAATTCGGACCCGTCGGGAACCATATTCTTAACAGCACTTAACAGCACGAATCCATTATTCGTTATGGGAAATTTTGAGTTCGAAAATTGTTCCCTATTTGATTGCCATTTAATGTCTATAAGCGTGGCAAATTACAGGATTAGATGGTCAAAAAGTCAGCCTACGATAACAAATCCCCTCCAATAATCGTCAAATCCCCCATTTAGTAAACTACCATCCGTAGCTCTAATCGCATTAGGCGGTGTACCATCAAGTCTTAAAGCAAAGTTACAATCAGGATCATAATGACACAGAGAGTTCAATAAATCATTGGTCACTATAGTCAGAAACCTATTGTTAAGATCCCATTTGACAGTCACCGTTGCGTTGGGATTTGTCTCCATCGCTAAGATATTACTAGTGCCTGGAATGAATGTTGATGTGTCTACAGGTTTAGAGAAAAGAACTTCGATTTGCAACTTGCCATCTGCCTTTGTACTAAAGCCTGATGTTGAAATCTGACTGGCTTCAGGGAAAAGCACCAACAAAGGCAAGGTAGCCGAGATATTAGCGCCATGAGGTGTGACAGTCCTATTACCATCAATGGAGGAAGCCTTGCTATTATTTAGTGCTGTTGTAGCCTCCCCTTGCCATCCAGACGGATATGCAATGAGTCCAACGTTTACAAAAGTTATCAAAATTAATAAGCCAAGGATCGTTGCCTAGACAGAGTTAATCATTAGCATTCAAGAAATCTATCTCCAAAAGTATATTAACTTTCGTTATCAATAAATGGGAAAATAGACCAAGTATTCTTATCATTAGAGGAGAGTTTTGAAGAAGTGTATTTTAGATAAGCGTAAGGACTTGACAGAAGATTCACATTTAATCACATTAGCAGTAGATAAAGTACAAACTCTAAGAAAAATTTTGATGGAATAACAACAAATGGTTAGATCTCATAGATAATTAGGGCTGAATAATCGACATCACTCTGTTTACGAGTAGACTCTAAGGGTTTGGCTGTGGCGGCAAATTTAATATCAATTAGTCTGAAAGTGCTGCCGTGCTGCTTTGTCATATCTTCAATAAATTTATCAATATTTTCAGTCACTGAACTTAGAATGGGTGATCGAAAACCTATCGTGTGTATCATTATCGAACTTGACCTTTTGAAGGATAAATAGTTTAATTGTCGGGTCCCTCCCCTCTATGTGATTTATGTTTTAAATTGAATTGTTTATCATAAACAAATGCGCTATTTATGGGTCGAACTATACCTTCCATTCAGGATTGCATCGGAAATGAAAGTAAATTTGTAGTTCTGCTATTTTTCCAAAATTAGGACTTGTTTGGAAGAATCTTTTTGTTTCCTATATAGGGCCCTCATTTCTTGATTTATTAAATCTAGTTGATCTATTCTCTCTAAGTGTTGATCCACAAATTGAGACTTTGCTATAAAGTAAGTCTCTCATCCCTGGATTCTTGTATCTGTCTTTTTAATATCTTAAAACCTAATCTTTCAAGTAATCCATAGATTCTATTTCTATTAGGAGCATTATCATACATTGAATGATGAGAGGGCGAATACTATCTTTTTATACATTTTTGAGCACGAATCGTATAGTTTTTCTATACTTTATTATTAAGTATTCATCCAATTCTTATTACCTTTTTGATTCTCTGACGTCCGTACCTGTATAGTCGTACAGCTCCATATCGTAATCAAACTTTATGCCCCTAGTCTTTTGTGCTGTTGCCATAAATTCATCATCACTAGTATATTTCTTTATTATGACTTCATGCACCTTAGATAAGCCATAATGTAACATCGCTTTTTCGTCAGGAAAATCCCTTATGCCCGTGTATTTGTCGTCATTATCGCTAGTTCTATGTATCTTTGCCTTTACCTTTTTTTTAGCATATGTCATTTTCATTTTTTATCCGAATTAATTATTATTACATGTTCTTTCCTTAAGACCTTTTTGATTTTGATTCTTCACTTTATTATAATGCCTTTTCGTTATTGCCTTTACTTTAACTGGGTTACCGTCATCTTCCAAAGTCCGATCACAACTATCAGCAAATGTTTCAAAAGTAGCAGGGACTTCAATCCCAATGAACTGCTAATTTTGCGTTAAATCATTTTGCAAAGCAGGTGAGTGGTTAGAAGGCCTTGATGTTTGTTCTGAGTGTGGAAAAAATAATAAATGAGTTCAGAAATTCCTACACAATTTACACATTCTTAAAAACTTGAGGAGACAGCAAAAGGAATTAGAATATCTGTGCATGTTTATACTAACGAAAATATTGGATTTTATTATGATAAAAAAATTAAGAGTGGATAGATTAATTTTTATTAATCTATCACAATATTGCGCTTATTGTCGTCCCGAATGTGTTTGTACTTCTCTCGTTGAAAAATCTCTTAAATTGTCTCTTGCAACGTTTTCGAATGTATTTGCGACATTAGCATTCAGCCGTGAAAATTCTTTTGCATTATCTCTTGCATGTTGCACTGATGTTCTCACCGCTTCCATAGTAGCAAATATGTTATTGTTTGCAAATCTGGTTGCGACTATTGTACTGTCTGTAATATTGCTTACTGCTCTTGCATAATTTTCTGTGAATCTTTTTGGAGAACCCCAATATGACAAATATGAGTTTTGTACATTTTCAATGTACGGAACCCATAAGGATTGCATTGAATGGATAACCTCTTTTTGTGAATCTAGAAAACTATCTGCAATATCTTTTGTTGCTTGAATGGTCTCTTGTTGATATTCGTTAGCGGCTTTTGTAAACCGTGGAATTTCTTTTAATGCCTCATCTGTTGTTTTTTTAACAGTTGATTTTGTTTCGTCGAGAGCGATATTGATTGTTTCGCTATTTTTTACTTCTTTATTTGATGCCATGTTATTATATTAGACACAATGGCATATATATGTTGGTATTAATTGGTATTTATTACCATTATAATCCCCCATGTTCCCCAAGTCCGCGGCACACACTCATCACAGGGCTTATCACCATCCTTGTCAGTAAAGTGGTGCGCCTTAAGATGATGACATAGAAGACAAATATCGGATTTACTACTCAATAATAATTTAATTTTATTCTATTTGATATTTTACCTTTCAGACTAAATAATAAAATTAGGAAGTTTCTAGGGCAACAATGTCGAGAATGGTTAGAAGGAGTGTCAGTTTGCAGGGAGTGTGGTGAAATAAGTAAATAGTTTTTTGTTTTCTGGTTACTTCAAGATCCTCTTCTAAGAACCTGTCCAACATATCACATGCTATTTCTTTAGGGAATAGAAGTCTTTCGCAGTATAGTTTTAGATTTAATTAAAAATGGACTATTTTAAGCAAGAAAGTCATGCATTAGTAACAAAATTCTTCGAAATAGGTCATTTTATATAAGTACTCATAAATGATTGTTTGCCGTACAGACTTTTAGATGGAAGAAAAACCTGGTAATAAAATAACAAATTACCTTACAAAATTTTATATGAAGTACACCAGCACCATATCTCTCAACAAGAATCTATTACTTTCAGGTTCGGTTGGTTTTATTGTTAGTCTTATCGTTGCATATGTATGTACGAAGTATCCCATTGGTGAGTTTGCAACTTCTGCATTAACTGTAATATCCGGATTCATCTCCTCTAAAGTAATTTTTGTTATTCTTTTTCATCTTGATAATAAGAAGAAATATACAATAAAACTTACTGGCAAATTGAACTTTGATATTCTAAAACAAATAGTAACAAAGATGATATTTGCTGATGCTATATTTGATATTATCAACAATGTATCAAGGTTCTTCATTCTACTTGAATTGTTGAGAATAGAATATCAGCCAGTACAAGCTGCAACAATAGCATCTATTATAGCCTCATGTTTCTCTTATTTAGCCATAAATTTAGTTGTAAGACGTATACATGTATTTAGATTTAGGAAAAAAATATCATAAGTAAGATAGCAAAATATTCGTACAAATTATCATTCCTGTCGTATTTAATGTGTAAAAAATCTCCGAGATCATACTCAATACATAAACTCTAGACTATAAGGTTATTAAATTGCGTAACAGTATGCTGTTTGATGATCGAAGCTGATAAGTTCAATGCAGTTAAGGATGCAACAGTGGCGATAGGTCTTGCCAACAAGGATACAAAAGGTGTCATAAGTAGTTTTGGTACAGGTTTTTTCATAGGCGGAGAATACATTGTCAGCTCGGCACATATTTTTAGTCAATGTATTAAGTATAATGCTCAGTATAAGGAAAAGAATAAGGGTATGGAAGGAATATATTCCGCATTCAACATTACCACAAAAGGAGATCAGTTAGAGCTTAACACATATCACATAATAAAGGCGATTAGATTGCCCCCTGTTAAAGAAGTTAAGGGATTTACAGGGTCAGTAGACCTAGATATAGGGATAGGAAAGCTGGATTGTCATTCAGATAATTTCTTACATATCAAGGAACCTACCCAATTGAAACTTTACGATGAGATTGTAATATGTGGTTATCCGAGTGGAAGAATATCGTTGGTTCTGTATAGAAATAAACATGAAGATGAAATGGGAATCCATTTGCGCCCCATAATTCAATATGGACGTATTGCGGGATTAATGCCCGATGATGACAGAAACAACCCATGGGGAATACAAACAGATATCGTTGCCATGGGAGGATCCAGCGGTTCGCCTATTGTAGATCCGAGCAGTGGGGAAGTAATAGGTATGGCACAGCAAGTTATTGCGACAATGACTACCGTAGACAAGGAGGGGATGCCATCAAACCTATATGAGTTGACTAAAGGTCCTTTGTATGGAATAGCTCCGATGGGATTAGCTTACGGCGTCACAAATCAAATATTATCGCCGCTTCCGAATATCTCCAAAGATTATTTTGAAAAAGGTCTTCCCCCCGACTTTTTATTTGAAAATACTGGAGTTATAGGACTTTTCTGATCTCATTTAATTTAAATTCGTCCTAGATCTTAATTTGGCAATCTGCCACAAGTCCAGTTAATGAACTAATTGCTAAGTTAACTTTATCTTTTGTTAATGCTTACTCTTTAGTATCAAATGGCAAAATCGATATTTACCCAAAATGAAATAGAATATCTGAAGTCTGAACGTCTTGCAAGAATAGCTACGGCTGCCTCTAGACAACAAGAAGGTTCCGTACAGCCTGATGTTGTACCTGTTGGGTTTGATTTTGATGGTGAATATCTATATGTAGGTGGAATGAACCTTCTTAAATCCACAAAATTTAGAAATGTTTTGAAAAATAACAAGGTTGCAATTGTGGTTGATGACTTGAAAAGTATCGATCCATGGGATCCAAGAGGATTAAGGATCTATGGCACTGCTGATATAGTTACTCGTCAAGGAGGTTATATGGAAAACACTGGCCAGCCCAATCCCCAATATATCAGAGTTAACCCCAAGAAGAAGTGGAGTTGGGGAGTTGAAGAACCTGTATTTGTACAAGGAAAATTCAATGTTAAAAAAGCAAAGGCAGGATAGTTATTAAAGATAAGTAAAGCCTCCATATTTTGACCCGGATTATACACTGGTAAAGCAATTAATGATAATGATTCCCTACTGCCATAACGTTTTCTAATCGTCAAAGTAGAAATACATATCCACTGTTGTAGATGATGTCATTAGGAATATAGGAATATGAGCTGTCAAAGACCTAAAAAAAGATGTTTACTACTTTTGCTTATCAATCCTAATAGCTAATCTGATCCTGGGGCCGAAGGGATATGATTGATTATTCATTCAGAACACTATTATAGATTCTAAATAGTACGTGGATTTACTCTTGAATCCTCTTTACCTAGTTCTATAAACTTCGTCGAATTAAGAAATTTTATGAAGTTGTAACAAATTGTCGGATGACAGAGTGCTCTACTATTAATAGGCCTACAAACTCAATTCATCAATATGGGTGCAGATGTTAACGGCCTTGATGATATCCAAAAACATTTGAGGGGTTTAGCAAATAGTGCAGATCCTAATACCTTCAATGAATGGGCAAATCGTGTCGGCGCAACTGCAAAAGAAATATGTAATGACCCAGACTGCAAACGTATCAAGTTAATTAAAAATGAATATGGTAAAGTAAAATTCCAATTTGCAGATAAGGAAGCAGTAGATTGTGTTATTCAGGCTATCAAAACACACCTAAACTCAATGCCTAGCACGCAACAAGTAATATTCAAAGGATTTACTACAGAACTTGAAAAAATAAAGATACAATTTCAGGTTTAGAATTTGATTTTAGTCCTAATGAAACCTATTCCTTTTTTGAACCTTATTTCAATCTGTCTAAATTATCTATAAGAGGTTCAACGGACTCTAAGATCACTCAGTACGTTACCCCTAATAAAATTAAGATTATTCCGCAGAAATAAAAAATCTCCGATTCCTGGAGGATATAGAAGGAGTCATATCTGCTTGGTCCCTGCAAACGAATGGGTTCAAGAAAAATAAAGCACAGGGCAATTCTTCAAAAATATTATCAGATGCGTATTTTCTATTTATATGAGCTGCCCTGGTGGCAAGTTGAAATATCAGATACCTAGTTCACCTGTAAAGCAGACTAAAATAGAAATCTATGCTTGGATCTTTATTCCTTGTTTCGTTTGACTCTACCGAGTTTGAAAATAGACGAAATTGTTCTAACTCTTGTAATCGCACGCTCTATTTAGTAACTGTTAGTAAATAAACATAGCATATACTTCGTAAATATTAAAATTGGTGCGGAATTATAAATTTATTGACAAAGGATGTGCTATTGTAACCATTGAGCAAAGTAAGTATGCCAGGCAAAATTTTTGGAACTGTCGTGTCTCATGGATTAAAAGGAAGAATGTTGACAAAAAATGAACTTCAAATGTTATGTGAGTCAAGGGATATGGATGAACTAGTAACAAGAATGAAGAATACGGTTTATCTTGATGCATTAGCAAAGCTTACTAAACCCTATACTGCTGATAAAATAGAAAATGCACTGAAGGAATATTTAGTGAATACACACGCGAAAATGGTCAATATTTCTGGTGGGGCCAAAATTCTTAGCTCTTACTTCATGAAGCATATTACATGGAATTTAAAGATGATTTTGAAAGGTAAAGCTCTGGGAAAATCCTATGATGAACTATTACCCAAGATAAATTTGAGAGCGGAGGAACTGGTGGGCAGGCGTGATCTTGTAGTTAAGGCTCTTGTTTCAAAGAATTTGGATGAGGCGATTTCTTCCCTTGCAGGGAGTGAATTTGCTGACGATGTTACCAAAGCAGCGGCGATATTCAAAGATAAAGGAGATGTCAGGATTTTTGATGTATATCTTGATCATGTTTTCTATCATGACTTAGGCAGAGCAATGAATACTGAATCACAATCTATGGAGGCAAAGAATATAGTTTCAGTAGATATTGACTCTTACAATGTGCTAGCTATTCTTCGAGGAAAATTTTGGAATCTGTCCCCTGATGACATTAATCAGCTCATTGTAACCAATACCTCTAAGGTAACAAAAGACACACTACAAAAAATGATCAACGCTGAAAAAATACCAGAGGCAATTGCAGAGTTGTCCACCACTGTTTACAAAGACTTAGTTCCCCAAAATCCAACTAGTGATATAGACTCCATATTACATATAGAAAAAGGATTTGAAGATATAGGATTGAAGCGAGCATTGTCAGCTTTTAGAACTATGTTCAGCGTGGGGATTGTACTTGCGGCTTTAAAACTTATCATGGTAGAAGTTAGAAATTTGTCAGCAATAGCATCCGGGATTGAACAGAAAATCCCAGGAGAAACTATACTATCAAAGTTAATTAATCTCAATTAGGATTATTTAATTCCACTATTCCACATCACAAATTAAGTCCATCTGCTTCAATTGCTAATAAATCCATATATTTAGTGATAAAAAATAATTTGTTTAAGTAGCTAAATATCTTTTAACTAGATTGTTTTTCTGACCAGACAACATTTGAATACACCTTTTTTGGAATTAATTTCTTAAATTCGACTCCTTCGCCCTTATACCATTTTGGGAACCATTCATAAAGGTGCAACCTAATATCCTGAATATATACAATTAATCCTTCAATAAGCATGATTCCTATATTACCTCCTATCAAAACCGCCAATCCTCCTCCATGATCGTATGATTGATTGACCGTTACCAGTAGGGCAGAATGTACCAGTAACATGATTCCAAGTCTGGTGTAACTAATCACATTAGAAAGAATTTCAATTATCCTTACCAGTAAAACTTCAATAACAATTCCCATTAATCCGCCTCCTTCATCATGACCATGTTTGGCAGCAAGTTCTTGTTCTTTTTTACCCCCATAAATCATAATTCCTGCGGTTGCAATGATTATTGGAGGTGCGGCTTTAGCAACCAGCTCAACCGTTACCCAATCTCCAAATAGATATGTCAACCACGGTACCGGCTCATCATGAGTAACACCGCTTATTCCAAACATACCTATTATATCGTATCCAGAACCTATCGCAGCAAGTATCAACGCTACTACGGCAAGAAACTGGATTATATAAGGGATATCATGTGTCAAGACGGCAAGTTTATTCCTGTCCAATATATCAGCTCTAAGTTTCAGTATCATCGCCATCAATAAGTGCACAATACCGATAGCCACCGATACCTTGAGTATGTTTACTACCTGATCGAATGTTAATTGTGAGACATTTAGGGCGCCCACAAGACCATCCAATGGCTCTAAAACATACCCAAAAATATTTAGCTCCAAAAGGTGATAACCAAACATCTCCCCTACCCCTATACCGGCTATGGTGGCCGCTGCACCGCTTGCAGCCAAAAGGGTGGCCCATGTCTTTAAATTCCCATTCGCTCTATATCTAAGGAACATACCCAAGCCGAAAAGTAACAGGCCATGTCCGAAATCTGCAAACATAAGTCCATAAAAAACAGGCCATACAAAAGCAATAATGGGAGTCGGGTCTACTTCACCGGGTGAGGGAATACCTTGAGTCTCAGTTATTACTTCAAAAGTCTTTGTATATCTGTTATTAACTAGCAGGGTTGGAAGCTGATTGTTAGGATCGCTATCAAGATAGGCCGGTTCTGTCAGAGACACATAACTTTTTGTGAGAGTCTCGAACCTTCTTTCCATGCTGACTGGGATATATCCTTGAATAACTGCAAAATTCTTTGTACCTCCTGGTTTTCTTGTGACCTCTAAAACATCTTTTGCTATCTTAGATGACTCGTACAATGAAAGCAATTTGGGCAAAAGTGTTACCTTCAACTTTTCAAGTTTTTTAGTAATTTCTGCAGATTTCTTTTCGAGCTCCTTACATATTTTCTGGCATTTATCATAGGCCGTACTTGGATTTTGTGGCAAATCAGATGGAATTTGAATGGGATGTACATTGAAGCTTCTAAGCACCTTCAAGACTTTTTCGGAATCTTCTTGTGAGCCGATGACAGTGATAGAAGATTTGTCATCATTAAGCTTGATTGGATATACAATCAGATCACTCAAACTATTTTGAATCTCCTTAATGTCCTTGGAATTAGTAATAAAAATTTCTGCAAAAAATGTTTTCAAGCTACGCAGTCCAGATAGTTCCATTTTGAGCTTTGAAGCACTACCAATTGCGTCCCGTGCATCTCGGTATTCTTCAAGTTCCTTTTCAGTTTGTTGTTGCGTTTTCAGTAAAGATATCGGTTCTTCCAGTAGAACCTTACTTTTTTTCTCCAATTCAACGATGAAACTCTGAATATCATTTATCTTGTAATCAGTTCTTTTCTGAGGAGCACCCTTAAAAAGGGTGGTCATTATGCCAATTTCAGTTGGTATGCCCAAGGATCTTATGACTTCGTCAATATCCTGAAATAATTTTTGGGCATTTAACAAAAGATCATCAAAATACGGATTACTATGTTCAGAAGGATTCTGCAACGGCTGAAACCATTCGAATTCTGCCAACTTGCTTACGGCATCGTGAGTTTCAATTCTTGGCAGAATTACAGTTGTCTTTAAAAGTTTAGCCTGCCCCATAGTATTGAGTTGTTTGATTATTAATTCTCCTTAAAACCTTTCCCTTTTATTCGCTTCAAGAATCTAGAAAAATATTCCTATTTACTTGTCAATTGTCTAACCCTTGATATTCCAGAAATTCTTACTCCCATATGGAAATTGTAGATTTTCTAGGAGCCACTTGACAAAAAATTGAGCTACAATCTGGTCAAAAACTACGATCTTCAGTCTATAGTAAAAAAGTAATCCGTCGAGGATGTATTATCTCTGTCACTGACCCAAGATAATGAACATCATTACAATACCATAGATTGCAATTGATTCGACCATACCAACAAATATGAAGACCCTAGATTGCATCTTTGGATTATCGCTTATAGCTGCCAAACCAGCAGCACCCACAAATCCTAAGCCTATTCCTGATCCAGCAGCTGCAAGACCAAAGGCCATGCCTGCACCAATAAACTTGGATGAACTGGCATCTGGGGCACTAGCTTGTGCGTATGCCCAATTGTTATACAAGAATAGTATGCTAGAAGTTATGGCAATGGTCAGAAGAATAACGCTAATTTTTTCTCTGTTAACACCCTTCATACACTGGTTGCAAATTAAATGCCATATTTAATTATAACTAAGGAAGTATGAAAAGACATGATTTCGCAGCATCATTAGTAAACTAAACGATGTTAGAAATTCGCAATTTCCAATTTGTTCTATATTTCAAAGGATCTTTTATTAAGAAATTTCTCATAGAGAGATTGGTATTTGATTTATGTGATTGCGGAGTGATATTTTGGTATAAAACTAGTTGAAACAAATTATTTGTAATACTCAAGCATTTGATAATGCTTTTTTCTTGTAAGAGGAAATATACTTTTTTACATCTTCAACCATTGAATCGTGTTCTGCTTGTAAATTTTGTTTTGATTTCTTAAAGTATTCTGATGTTATATCGCTATCCATTTTATTTGCTACCACCAATATGCTTTGTTTTGCCTATTCTATATTCTTTTTCTTGTCTAAAACGACTTTTACTTTTTTAAGTCTTACGAATTCTTCTCTTTCACGCTCTTCCAATGTTCCTTTAATAAAGGATATAGCATTTTGATACTGTGGAATAATAACAAATTCAAGTGCATTGATTAATTTCTGGGTTTTTTCGAGTTCCTTTGCTAAACTAAAAATTGCATTTTCATACTCTGCAGCCTTGCAAATCTGAGGAAGCATATTCTTTATGAGTTTCGACGCCTTGTCAACATAGACATTTGTTTCGGAAAAACCATAAGAAAGATCTTGACCGGCTTCTTTGGTTTTTATCTTTAAAGTAGGAATCTTAACATCTACAATTCTTCTGACATCCACATTTACTTCCATTATTCCTGGAGTCGAATCTGATATTGATTCAAGCGTGGATGTACCTAATGACATGTAGGAATCATTAACTGCTGAATAAATATCAGAGAGTGGAGACCATATATCTCCTCTTGTCTTGTTAGCTTCTTCTATCATTTCATCAATTTTTTTAAGTAAGACTTCTCTTTTATCATCAAGTATTTTGTGAACCATGGTACTAACTTGCAAAGATCTTCTTATCTTTATCAGTTCAATTTTTGTTGCAGTAACGTTTTTACCGAATGACATTTTGATGAATATCTAATTACTTGTTTCCTTTATAATATTGTTGAATATGTTTGTCCTTAATTTTGGTTAGTTCTCCTTCTGGTAATGTTGCTAGTATATCCCATGCTCTACTTAGAGTTTCATCCAAGTTTCTATTTTCGTCAGGACTTTGTTTTAAGAAATGGGTTTCGAAACTATCACCAGCATCAAGGTATTTCAAATCAACTCCGGTTAAACCTGCTTTTCCTACAATTTCTGCCAGTGCTCTTACCTCTTGGGCCCGAGAATATGCGTCGTATAACTGGTTACCAACTTCCATGTGATCAGATCTAGTTTTTCCTTCTCCAACACCATCCTTCATTAATCTAGAAAGAGACATCATTACATTAACTGGTGGATATATTCCCTTTCTGAATAGATCTCTTCCCAGAACAACCTGCCCTTCCGTGATGTAGCCGGTCAGATCAGGTATAGGGTGTGTAATATCGTCTGCTGGCATTGATAGAATCGGCATTTGAGTAACACTGCCGTTCTTACCTTTAATTCTGCCTGCTCTTTCATAATTGTTTGCCAAGTCGGTATAGAGATATCCGGGATATCCTTTTCTACCTGGAACTTCTTCCCTTGCTGCACTTATCTCTCTTAGGGCTTCCGCATAATTGGTCATATCAGTTAGAATTGCCAAAACATGCATTCCAAGATCAAATGCAAGGTATTCAGCGACAGTCAGAGCGACCCTAGGAGTAATAATTCTTTCAATTGCAGGGTCATCTGCAAGATTAACAAATAATACACTCCTTCTCAATGCGCCAGATTCTTCCAAGCTCCTCTTGAAATACTGAGCTTCAGAGTACTGGACACCAATTGCAGCAAACACTACAGCAAAATCTTCGTTTGTTCCTACAACAGTCGCTTGACGTGCAATTTGTGCTGCTAGTATATTGTGTGGCATCCCGGAACCAGAAAAAATTGGTAGCTTTTGACCTCTTACCAAAGTCAACATTCCGTCAATGACAGAAACTCCTGTTTGAATAAATGAAGTTGGATATTCTCTACTTTGCGGATTCATAGGTTCTCCGTTAACATCAAGAAATTTATCAGCAACGGGATCAGGTAAGCCATCGTTTGGTCTCCCAAGGCCGTCAAATACACGTCCAAGTAATTCTTGGGATACTGGCATGGCCATTGTTTTTCCAAGAAACTTGACTCTTGTTCCGGTAATTGCTAACCCTGTCGTTCCTTCAAAAACCTGAACTACAGCCTTGCCGTTCCCTACTTCTAGAACTTTTCCTAATCGTCGTTCACCATCATTTGTTTCTATTTCTACAAGTTCATCAAATGAAGCTGTTGTTACTCCATCTATTATCATAAGTGGTCCTTTTATTTCTGCTATTTTGGTATACTCGATTCCAGTTGTTTTAGACAGATACCTTTACCTCCTCAATGTTTTCTTTGAATGAATCTGATAGTTGTTTATCTATATCATCTAACTTTGAAATCTGTTCATCTGTAACTTCGAATTTTGCTTTTAGTAAAGTGGTTATTATCGGCAAAGCTCTAATATCTGCTAATGACTTTCCTTCTTTAAGAGCATTTTGTGCCTCTTTATAGAACTTTACCATCAGTCTCACCAATTTTAGTTGTTTAACTGGACCGCAATAAGTATCAACCTTATCAAAAGAGTTTTGCTGCAAAATACCAATCTTTAGCATTCTAGCTACTTCCATGACAAGCTTCTCTTCATCTGGAAGTGCTTCAGGTCCCAATAATCTAACGATTTCTTTTAGCGTGTCTTCACGTTGCAGTATATGGTACGATTCTGCTCTCAAGTCATACCAATCAGGGCTTACGTTTTCCTTCCACCATTTAGAAATATCTTCAAGATAACCAGAATAAGACTGCATCCAATTAATTGATGGATAGTGTCTAGAATATGCTAATCTAGTATCCAGTGCCCAGAAAGTCTTGATAAATCGAATTGTATGAGTCGTTACTGGTTCGGTAAAGTCCGCACCTGATGGAGATACTGCGCCCACTATTGTCACAGACCCAGAACGATCTGGTGAACCTAATGCTCTTATTCGTCCTGCTCTTTCATAAAATTCAGCGAGTCTTGATGCCAAGTATGACGGATAACCCTCTTCTGCAGGCATTTCTTCCAATCGACCTGACATCTCGCGAAGTGCTTCTGCCCATCTACTTGTAGAATCAGCTACGAGAACCACATCATACCCCATATCGCGATAATACTCGGCAATAGTAACACCTGTATAAATTGATGCTTCTCTAGCGGCGACCGGCATGTTACTAGTATTAGCAACAAGTACTGTTCTTTCCATTAACGGCCTTTGAGATCTAGGGTCAATTAAATGTGGAAATTCTACAAGTACTTCTGTCATTTCATTGCCTCGTTCTCCACATCCAATATAGACAACAACCTGAGAGTCTGCCCATTTAGCAATTTGATGCAACGTTACTGTCTTTCCAGTACCAAATCCACCTGGAATACCACCAGTTCCTCCTTTTGCGATTGGAAAATACGTGTCGATAATTCTTTGGCCGGTAACTAGTGGTACTGTCGGATCATATCTTTCAGCATAGGGTCGAGGTTTTCTAACAGGCCACTTGTGATACATCTTTAATTCAATTTTATCTGCGCTCTTGCTTTTCGCCTGTGCAATGACATCTTCTAAATCATAATCTCCTTCCTTGACAATTTCAGTAATTGTTGCCTCAGCATAATTTGGTGGAACCAAAATTTTGTGAGTTAAAAGAGGAGTTTCTTCAACTGTCCCGAGAATAGATCCTCCAAAAATAGTATCATCTTTTTTCACAGTTGGATTAAATTTGAATTTTTTCTTCATATCAACAGGGCTGGTAGTTATGCCTCTTCCGATGAATGCTCCAGATTTTTCTGCAATGTCATCCAACGGTCTCTGTATACCGTCATAAATCCTTCCAATAATTCCGGGACCAAGAAGGACCGAAAGTGGTTGTCCTGTACCAACAACCAGTTCTCCTGGTTTAAGACCGGATGTAGATTCATAAACTTGAATAAAAGCTACATCTCCGGTTAATCTGATAACTTCACCAATTAATTTTGATTCTCCAACCTCTACTGTCTCATACATTTTTACCGACGACATTCCATCAGCTCTAACTGCTGGACCACTAACCCATACTATTTTTCCCTTTGCGACCATCTACTTAATTTCGCCTCTAAGCAGTTGGACTATATCTTTCCTTATTAAAGGTTTGAGACCTTCAATACTCGAATCAAGTGTGTTATCTAAAGTCATTGTTCCATCTACTGAAGTTGCTCTTATTCCACCAATTACATCTATTACCTCATCTGAAACAGTTATCTTCACTTTCTTATTTGTTGATTCTTCTGATGATATTTTTTTTACCAGCTTCAAGTCAGTTTTGTTACATTGTATGACCACGTCAGAACCTAGCTTTGCAGCGGTATCTTCTATCATGCTGGCTAATAATTTTTCATAATTTTTTTGGCTATTGCTTTCTGCAAGTTTTTCCCTTGCTTTGTTAAAAATTTCATCAATAGCTGATTCGATAATAACTAGTTCTTTGTTCCTAGCGTTTAATGTGCTTGATCCTATTATTTGACGCTTTAGATTTTCAGCCTGTTTTTTTGATGATTCAATAATATTGTCATATTCAGTTTGAAGACTGCTCTTAGAAGATTCTAAATTTTTTAACGACTTTTGAAGTGCTGAGTCAATCTCAGAAATTAGTGCTGATTCTTTTTGCGAAAGAACTTTATCAATAGTTCTTTCTAAAGAATTTAAACTCATTCATTGATTTTTCAGAACTACGTGATTTTAATCTTTTGATAGGAAGATATCTTGAAGAAAAACGAATTTGGGTGGCTGGTCTATATTGCTAATCTAGGTAAAGTACTGTCCTAACTATTATACTGTATTTTAGAACCTAGTAAGATCATGAGCCTCTACATACTTCGCATGTAAATGTACCTTCAGAATACATTAACACATCTGACCACTCTCCACATTCATCACAGTATCCCGAAACAGCAGATGCCGGCCTACCAATTTCTCCCCTAATCATAGCAGCTTTCTCGGACACCACATCGACTAATTCAGGAGTAACAGCAATGACGTCAGAACTCGAAATAATCCCAGCTAATCTGTCTTTGTATACTACCCCCAATCTCTTGATATTATTTTTTCGTAATAGACGTGCAGCCTCAGTTATACCTTCTGCTGCTTCGACGGTGTGTATTTGTTGCATTACTTTTACAGCTTCAACTGATGACGGCTCTAAATTACTTGCGACTACCGATACAACATCCCAGTCAGTGACAATTCCAACAGGTTTTTCATTTTCGGTAATAATTACACTACCAATATTGTGCTCTTTCATTTTACTTGCAATGTCCACAACGTTGTCATTGGGACCAGCAGTGATTACAGGGCTGTTCATAATATCTCTTACAAGAACTCTCGTCGTCATATTTGCATCGGTATTTTCTACAAGTTTTTTTGCCACAATATCATTAAGGTAATTTAGTTTAATTATCTTTCTAATGTCCGTTTTTATAATACGTCATACTTGGACAAGAATAAGGATCCCATTGGTACTTTAAATGAACCACTCCTTTAAATCCGTCACAGATTGACCTCTTTCAATACGTTCGATTTTGGATTGCCCTGATGGCAACATTCTAATAAATTCATCTAAGACTATTTTTTTTAAATAATCTGCTAAATCTGAATCAAATTCAGAGATTACTCTTACAAATTCACTTTTAACCTTCTTTGCCAGATTCATTGGATCGGAACCGCCAGGCAACAATGAAGCAAATACCAAACTTCTTCTTCTGATAGCATTTGAAGGTCCACAGACAATTGTATATCTGTTATTTTCAATTTGAATTAATCCAATGGATAATTTTAATTCAATGCCCTTGCAAAAATTTCTCTTACCCTCAATGACAAAAGAACCCTTTGGAAGAAATTGACCGGTTGGGGCTCCCTTCTTTACCTGATTAGGGAATACCCAATACGCATCTCCACTAGACAATCCGTCTTTCCAAGCTCTGCTGAATGATACCGTGGCTTGAGCCGTCTCATCTACAAAATTGCCATTTTCTTGATTTCTCGCATCTTTTACAAGAAAAAAAGGCGAGCCATGAATTTCTGCGTGAAAGACTATATCATTTTCAGTCATGTGCTTCCGAATTACTGCAGAATTCGATGACGCATCTCTACCACCAATTACTAAATGGCCGTCAGTAGTCACGAACCATCGATACCTCTCATACCAGTGTTTTGATTCCAACATATTGAATTGGATTTTTTCATGAATTTTTTGTGTTTGATTCTGTATTCTTTCAATTCTTGACTTGAGTTCTTCGCTCGCTTTATCTATATTGATAGCGCCACGTTCTAATTCTTTTGCTCTGGAAAATAATAGTGATGAAAATCTGGGTATGTTTGATTCTAGCTTTACTCGTTCATTGAATAGGTCTAAATAAGTTAAACCATTTTCGTTAACTATTTTAGTATCATTATTTTCCAAAAGAGTGTTGACTTTATTATCGTTCATATCTTGGATACCGATAGATGAAAGTTTCATTAGTTCATGGGCTAGATTTCTGAGATTTTTTGATTTAGAAATTACTTGCATTTTTGCTTTGTTCTGTTCTTCTAAATCATGCTCCAGTTCCAAAATTTTTCTGTCTGCTTCTTCGGTTTTCAGATTCCTTCCAATGGTTAGGATTTCATTGCTCAGTACTTGGTCTATCCCGTCCATGTATGTCTCGACTTTCTTCACGTTAGCATCTTTTGACATGGGTATAGGCGATGCATCTATTGCTAAGCCCAGCTTGTCTAGAATAACTGATGGTTCATGATTTTTTTCATCAATGATTTTATTGGTTATTTCTTTAGTTTTTTCATAAATAATTTCAATATCATTATCGCTAAGAAGGTTCGCATACTTTGTATTAATCGCCGATTGCAATAATATTTCTTCAAGATATTTCCTTGGTAAAGATGTACAATTACCCAACCATCTTACCACTTCAGTATTGTTAGGTTGTAGACTTGCGTTTTTCTTCATGCTCTCTAAAGAAATTTGCAGAACATCATCTCCTCGCTTAGGGGGCAGAACATATTCGGATCCAGTCCTAAGTGTTCTGTGCCTTACTTCAATAGGATTCAGTATCCAAAGGATCTTCATTGATTCATCGCATAAAATGATATTGCCCTTTCCAAAAATTTCAACTATCAATTTCCTTTCTTTATTAGCTCTATTTACAAAATAAAGGAAAAAAATTCTCTCGCTTCCAGGTTGCGATACAGAGCTTATTTTTGCTCTTTCTATTTCCCGACTTAATACTTTGACAAATTGGTTTTCTTCTATTTGTCTGTATTTTTTATTTGTAAACCATATCCCTTTGGTCGACACTATAAGCATGATATTGGGCTCTGCTGGATGATGTAGTTTGAAAAGAATTGAATTTTTTGTAATTGAGGAAATATTACTCACGTAATAACCTGATGATACTTTTGGGCTTATCTTGTTTACAAGATAATGCAGCTCGATTCCTGACAGTTCCATATAAATGAGTTTAGATTAGGATGAATATTAATTAAAAATTCAAATAGTCAATCGAAATGAATTAAACCTGCAGTCAATGTGGAAAAAGCAATTGGATGTACTTGATAAGATATACTACATGAGAGCCTTTTTAGGAGTAATCTGTGGTATAATTCTGGGTTTTATTTTTAATTCAATGGGTTTGAATTCAAACTCATCTGTCGTTCCTTACTCTCCCTCAATAATCTTCATAGTAGCTCTATTTTTCTATATTATATCGTATGTCATCGCAAAAAGAATTGGTTTTAGATTAAAAACTGAAGATAGGAAAAAAATTGCAACCAATGGAATCTTTCCATTTATCTTCTTAGTAATAATGTTCTTAATTGTTACGTATACCGGTCTATATACTGGAAGGCAATAATCTAAAAGAATTTAATTTCAAAACATTTTACCTATTCATAATGATTTGGGACTATATTACACCGGGAATACCAGATGAGTTGTTTGAACGCTCAGAAAATGTTCCAATAACTAAAGAGGATATACGTTCAATCGTCATAAGTAAACTTCGCCTCAGAAAAAACCATTCGGTAATTGACGTAGGATGTGGTAGTGGAAGCATAACTGTAGAGATTTGTCTACAAGTAAATTCTGAAAATGTATATGCAATCGATTCGGATCAAAATGCTATCGAATTAACAAAAAAAAATCTAGATAAATTTGGTGTTTCTGCAAATCTAATCTATTCCAAGGCCGAAGAGGTCTTACCATCACTACCCACAGTTGATGCAATTATTGTCGGCGGAACTAAAGGAAAAACTGAAAAAATTATTGAGCTTTGCATATCTAAATTAAAGAAGGATGGAAGACTAATTATAGACACAATCCTTATCGAAACAGCGTATAAGGCCTTAAGGGCCATAAAGAGGGAAAAAATGCATGAAATTGACGTTACTCAGGTCACAATATCAAAAGGAAAAGACGTGCCAAGTGGAACAATGCTTATTTCTAGAAATCCCATATTGATTTTGTCCGCTACTAAAAAGTGATTTTGTTTTTTACAGTAACTCTGATTCATTCAGTATAGGAGCCTAGAATTCGATTGCTATACAGATTCTTTTTACTTTAAATAACACATTTTTTACAACTCAAATCATGAAGCTTTCATGTATAGGTTGTGGGCCTGGAGATCCGGACTTGCTTACAGTCAAGGCTGTGGATAGAATCAAAAGAGCAGATGCCATCTTTACCCCAACCTCAAAGGAGGGCAAGCCCAGTATAGCCCTAGCAATAGCCAAAAAATACATAGACGAATCAAGAACTGTGATCACAGACCTAATATTTCCAATGATAAAGGACAAAGAATCCCTCAGATTACAATGGAAAACTAATTCCCGGATAATAGCAGATACAGTACATTCTGGTAAGAATTCTGTATATCTGACTGTAGGGGATCCATCTCTATACAGTACTTGGAATTATATTCACAAAGAATTGAAAGAAAACTACAATGATATAAAAATCGAGATCATACCTGGAGTTCCTTCCTTCTTCGCATTCGCTGCTCAAGCAAAAATGAGCTTAGTGGAAGGTGATCAAACTCTTGGTATCGTTCCTGCCTGCTACGATCTGGACAAAATAAAGCATACAGTCGCATCCTGTGATTCAATAATTTTTCTGAAAGACGGACGTTATTTTGATAGTGTGATTGAAATACTATCTGAAACTGGTTTTAGTGATAATTCCAACATTACTATAGCTCAAGATGTATCTGTAGACAAAGAAATTTTAGAAACAAAGAAATTAAAAGATTTACGAAACACAAAAAATCCAGCTGGAAAATACTTTTCAATAATGGTGGCCAGAAAAAATGATTGAAGCCAACACTATTTACTTTGTTGGTTCGGGACCAGGCGATCCTGAGCTGATAACGCTAAAAGCAAAAAAATTATTGGAAAAAGCAGACGTCATTGTTTATTCAGGATCGTTGCTCAATCCAAAATTACTTGAATATGCTAAAAAAGATGCAATCCTTCATGATGCAGCTCTTTTGGACAGGAATAAGATTTATGAAATCTTAAAGGATTCAACCAAACAAGGAAAACTCGCAATACGTTTTCATGATGGAGATCCTGCGTTATTTAGCACTATAAGAGAACAAATTGATAAATTAAGTTTAGACAGCATAAATTGCAAGGTCGTTCCAGGAATCACGGCAATTTTAGGTGCAGCCTCATCATTAAATTTAGAGTTAACTCTTCCTGGAATTACTCAAACGCTTATTATCACAAGGGCAGAACTTAGAACTCCGGTTCCGGAAAGAGAAAACATTTCCAACTTGGCTAGACACGGTGCCACAATGGCTTTCTATCTAAGTGTTCATCTGATAAAAAATATAGTAGATGAGTTACTTAAAGGAGGAACCTATCAAACTTCGACTCCTGTTGCTGTTGTATACAAAGCCACATGGGAAGATGAAAAAATAATAGTTGGAAGCCTTGGCAATATTGCAGACAAAGTGAAGGAAGCCAAAATAACCAAAACTGCAATAATTATTGTTGGAAATGTCATTAATCCAAGTAGCTATGAATTCTCAAAAGTTTATGATCCAAAGTTTACACATGGCTATAGGAAAGCAGATATATCTAAATAGTAATTTAGAAGGTAACAAGATTGCATGATTTAGTTTCAGGCTTTTCAACACTTTTATCCATCTAGAAAATTTCTTCATCCTTCCTCATGCCGCCAAGTCCGGCTTTGACCTTTGATGCGCATTCAATACAAATATCTTCTGAGAATGGGAAGCTTTTCATGCATTCTTTACATACAGGTTTTGAACAACTGGGACAGTCTTTAGTAGTAGTCTGTGAATTGCACAAGGAACAAATTTTATTTTTCATAATTATAATTAGGAGTCATGAGGGCTAAAAGTATATCGCACTCTTTTCCTTCGTAATCAAGTGTTAACACAGCAAACCAAAATTTTTATGAATACAAATAAAAAATTTCTCTAAATATTTGATACCGCAACTTTTATTTATTCATGACAATGGAATTCTTGAGATTTCTTTTTGATTGATACTTGACCAGACTCCCATCACGTCATCAATTGTTTGTACCTGGTTTATTCCCGTTATTTCATTAATAATTATTTCAGTCGCACGCATCCGGGGCCAAGCCATCGCAACATAATCACCAATATTGCCAGTTTTTGTCGAGGAAGCTGGAACTAAATTATTCTCTATAAAACCCAATGAGGCAAGTTTATGCTTTACGGTACCTATCAAATCATGTTGTCCGTGTACGATCAAATAAACGATTTTAGTATGATCAATTGTCGACATTTTCCTAACAGTTTTCCAATCAATCACTCCTATAAAGATAATTATCTGTACAATATTGTTGATGCATAACTTGATGTCCAATTTTGATCTCCATATGACGATGATCCTCCCTGAGGACATTTCAGAAAGGATTTCTTCCTTTATTGCAGGAAGTTTAGACTTTCCTTTTATTAAAAAAGACGAAGTAATATCACTTTTATACTTATACGGAAGAAATAACAGATTAGTCAGTCATCCTGAGAAATTTCTCACAATTGCAAAGAAAACCGTTGAAACACTAGAACATAACATCCAAAAGTATAGGAATGGTCCTAAATCTTTTTTTGATTCAGAATTTTTGCGCAATAATTACATACGGAGACAATTACAGGTGACAGTTGATAAACATGATAATAAAAATGATAAAAATACGCCAAATAATAACAGGAGAATCATAAATGATCCTGTGATATTATCTGAATGTTTTTCGCAGCATGTAGCATTCTTTGATCAGAAGTATTCATTTTTCATTTATGGCCCGCTAAAGGATAACGAATTAACACGTGACATTGTCAATTTGTTATCCGGTAAAATAGTCATGTTGGGATACAATAAGGAGCAAGATAAACTTCCATTTGATCATCCCATAATTCCGCTGTATGTCTGGGCAAAGGAGAACCTTGTCCATAATGACTAAGCTTGCTTTATATCTAACTATTCTATTCAAATATCGTTCCGATCCACAGGATCAAGTTTCAGTTAGCGAAGTATAATAATTAATTCTGATTTTTTTGACTCTTAAGTCCATGAGTTTACACGTTATGGGAATGGTAACTGAAATGGTATTATCGATGATACGGCATTTCTAGGACTAATGTTGTTGTTATTATCATTGTTTTTTTGTGTATGAGTAGTTAGTGGCAAGAATGGAAATATCCTGATGTCATTATTCAAACAGGAATCAAAAATTCCACAAGATTTAAAGTATGGGGATGTAAGATCCTTTTCATAGTTCATCCAATATGGAGAATAAATAGTAATCCCAGATGCAAATACCATTTGGGACGGCACGACATAGGTAAAGACAGTGATAGAAAAAATAGTGAGCAAGAATAAAATGACTAATGAATGACATTTTTTATCTTTGTTCAAGTCAATATGACATTTAATACAAAGTATATTTAGAATGCTTTAACAAAATTAATAAGAAAATTGGATAAATGAATGCAAGTATCTAATTCCTAAACAGGTAACATACTAAGTTACGCTTAATATTTGCTAGAAAAAATCGCAGAATTTTTTTCTTAAAAATTGATTGAATAGTTATTGATTAATTCTGTGAAATTATTGTTTCCACAAGGTTTTTCCGAAGGATTTTATATATGACTGTCATAGAAAAGTTAAGTAGACTCGAGATCTGACGATTACGCAAGAAGATAAATTGTTATCTATTTGCTTATGGATAATTATTTTATATTCTAGAGTAATGATAGAAATGTAGATGAATGAAAAGATAATTGATTTAAATGAACTCTTTTCTAAAATGGATTTGGGCAATTCAGAATTTCTTAATTTTTTTGATCTGCGACATTTACAGGCCGGTATTTTAAGACTAAAACCGGGTGAAAGGGATAGACAAGAACCTCATTCATCAGATGAAATATATCTAGTTTTAGAAGGAAATGGATTTATAGAAATAGGAAAAAAACAATATATTCTAAAGAAAGACCTATTTATTTATGTACCCGCCAATGTAAAACATAGATTCTATGGTAATACTCAAGAAATATTGGTTATATATTTTTTCAGTGATTAATGTGGAATAATAATTTTAATAGATTTCTACATAACGTTCCAATTTTATAGTTACGTCCAATATTTTATGATAAATTTATAGGCATTGCTTCCAAATGCTTAGCTAGTACCATTAAAACATCAATCTTTTTTTTAGGGTAAGTTGCAAAGTTAAGTACTTCATCAATAAAGGTGGAAATTGGAATAGCTTCTTCTCCAACCACTTCAATACCTTTTTTAGTTAACAAATATGATTTCGCAATTGGCGAAGCCTGAACTCCATTTAAAAAATAATGCTGCGACGCAGACATTGATTTACTAGCTTTTGCATAGACCTCCTTTATGTATTCAGTTTCCACTGCAATACTATTTTCTAAAACACTCATTCGTTTAACGAGCTCATTGACTCTTTTGACACATTCTATTACCATGATAAAATCTACCTAATTATTTTAGTAATGGAATTTAATCAGAGTCTATTCTTAATTCGTCTTTCTTGCTTTCTTGTTCTTGTAATTTCTTAAGTTCGCTAACCAGGAACTGTTTATACTTTTCTCTTTCTTGTTCAGTCATTTTATCCAAATTAGAACTCAACGTTAAGCCAATGGCCGATAACCTGTCTATCATATCCATAGCCATAAACTTGCCAACGTTTCCAACCCTCATAACAACGTCCAATTGCTTTTGCATAATATGGTGGACAGAATCTACATCTGCTGCTACATCCATCCCTCTCGCTGTAATTTTGTATTTGCCACTATTAGTCTCGCTAATTAGTCCCTCTTCTAACAATCTTCCTAACATTGGATAGATCAAACCTGGTGACGGCTTCCATCTTCCTCCACTCTGGAAAATAGCTTTATCGATGATTTCTTTCCCTGTCATAGGTTCTTCATCGAGTAGACCGAGAATATAATGGCGTGAGAAGCCTCTTGGGATAGCACTACCAACCCTGGCAAGCCAATTAGATAACATATCACTAGTAATATCGCTAGCGATATATTAGTTTTTTTTGCCGCCAGTACCTATCGCCAGTTATCAATCATACAGATTTGATGAACTCAGCTAAGGGGTTATAATATGACCGAATGAACCCTTCTCAAAGCTTGATTATGGCATATCATTGATATTGTCATCCTAGAGATGGGTTGTTTTTAAACATCTAAATTAAATCAAGACATATTCGTTAGAACTTGCTAACATTTAATTTCTAATTCTATTATCGTCAACTATTTCTCTCATCTACTGTTTGATTGCACCTATTGGTAAAGATTATCTGTGTCTTAAAAGTGATTAAGTGGTTATGTTTAATCATGTACGAATCTCATCTAATTTTCATGTCTATTGAAGAATTAGATTTCACAAATACCCCAAATTTCAAGATAACAAGAAAATCGCGTATATTTATATATTGAGATACTTTTATTAATGACGTTTGTCGCAAAATAAGGACTTCCCCGAGGGTAAGAAAAGAACCACTAAAAAGGGTGTAATTATTACAATTATCATTGTGGCAGGCATTGTTCTGGCAAGTTTTTTAGTATACCTAATACCATAAATAAAATGGAATCAGATAAATATCGTTGTATCAATACTTTACCATAAGTAGATAATAGTATTTTGTTTGTTGTAGATCCGCCCATTTACATATATTTTTTTTCTATTGAACGGGTTTTGTTGGTCGCTAATAAAAGAAGATTTTAAAATAGTTTGAGGCTCTCCGAAGGCATAAAATGACAAATTCCTCTACACTTCAAGATCATGTAAATCCAAATCCTGAAAACAATTAATAACATAGGTATTGGACTAACAGGTTGCCTAATATAAGGTATAGATTATTCCAATTTTAAGATCGATCAGTTTGGAACCTGTTACTATAATGAAATTTGGAGGCAGTACGCTTGGAGAGGATGGTGTCTGCATAGACAAAATAATCAAAAGAATAAGTATGAAGATAGAAGATCAGAACAAGGTTGTTGCCGTCTTTTCTGCACCTTTGATTAGATACAGGGACAAAATAAATTCTATGACTGACGTAGCGATACATATTGGAAAGAATTATGCCCAGTCGAATCCAATAGAAATCGACGTATTACGTGAAGTATATGATAACATTGCGTCAAATAGTCTTTCTCAGGAATATCGTAAAATATTTTCCGATGAAATAAATAAATTCCACAAAGAAGTCATAATTTCACTCAAACAAACTGCAGAGAACCGAAGATATGTTGATGTTACCAGATCAAGAACGCTTGCATATAGTGGAGAGATACCTATGTCATACTTAATGGACTATATTTTAAAAAGTAAGGATATAAGGTCGGATCATGCAAGAATAGAACAATGGCCAATAATAACGGATGATAATTTTGAAGCTGCAAATTTTTTAATCGAAGAATCTAGGGAAAAATCAAAACATTTCTACGAGTTAGTTGAAAAAAACAGTGTAGTAACAATAGGAGGTTTCATAGGAAAAACCATCGACGGACTAGAAACCACTTATGAGCGAGGAGGTTCTGATAGATCCGCTGCTGATGTTGCTATATTGTTGAATGAAAATTACAAAGCAGAATTAGATTTTGAAAAAGATAATGCTGTATTTAGTGCTGATCCAAAAATAGTAAAGAAAGCATTGGACGGTATCAAATTTTTGTCTTATAATGAGGCTAGATTAGCTGGTATGTTTGGAATGAAGATACTTGATCCTTTAGCAATTAAGGAAATCGAAAATAACAATATGGATATCCCAATTGTAATTACTAATATGAATAATCCGTCCAATACTACTACAATATCAAAAATTTCTGCTGACCAATCAGATATTCTTGTCAAGATTGTTACTGGAAAGAGAAATTGTGCCATTGTGCGGATGGAAAGCATAGCAGCATCACATCTATTGGCTTCGCTTGAAAGTGATAAGCAATATCATGACTTTCTTAAATTATCACCATATATGAAGGAAGGCATTGAAATCACCCGCATCCTATTCCTAGACGGAGACTACGTTCGTCGCAATGAACACCATTTTAAGGCGTATTATTCCAAAGCGGAAGTAGTATATGAAAGAGGTGTTGTTACTCTAATTGGTGATAATATGTGGAAAATGCCTAAAATTGCGTCTACTACAAGTAATACAGTTGGAGAACATGGAATAAACATATTGAATCTGGATGCGCAAGAGGAAACTTCCCGTATACTAATTATTGTAGATGATTCTAAGGTAGCTGATGCGATAAGGGCAATCCATGATAAGAGAATCAATATTGATCGGGACGGAGCTTAATGAAAGACAAAAGTAAGATTTGGATGGATGGAAAGTTAGTTGATTGGAATAATGCAAAAATACATATTCTAACACACGGCTTACACTATGCAACGGCAGTATTTGAAGGGATTCGGTGCTACAGTACAAAAAAAGGTCCCGCAATTTTTCGACTAGAGGAACATATCAAAAGACTAGTCAATAGTTGTAAAATGTATCATATGACTCTAGAATATTCTGAGAAGGAACTTAAAGAATCTATTATTGAGACAATAAAAATAAATAATGTTCAAGATTGTTACATCCGACCTATCTGCTACTATGGATACGGAAAGATGGGAGTCAATCCTTTACCTAATAAAGTATCAACATCAATAGCTCTGTGGGATTGGGAAGACCACATAAAAACACAAGGCGACAAAGGAATGAGAGTTATTGTTTCTTCATGGGTTAGAATAGATTCTAGAAGCTTACCTATACATGCCAAAGCTAGTGCAAACTATGCAAATTCAGCGTTGGCGAGAATAGAAGCTTTAAAATCTGGAGTTGATGAGGCAATTATGTTAAACATGAGTGGTATGGTTGTAGAAGGAACAGCCGAAAATATTTTTATAGTAAAAGATGAAATGCTGGTTTCACCCCCTTTAACATCAGGCGCCCTGGATGGCATTACCCGATCAAGTATACTAACTATAGCACAACACCTTGGCATTAACTTTCAAATTTGCGATATATCGCGTGATGAATTGTATTATGCTGATGAGGTATTCTTAACAGGAACGGCAGCTGAAATTAAGTCAATTGGTGAAATTGATAAAATAACCATTGCTAATGGAAGAACTGGAAAAATTACAACAAAGTTACTAGATCTTTACACTCAAATAGTACATGGTAATAATGAAAAATTTGAGAAGTGGCTCACATACATTCATTAAAAGATAGATATTCACTTCAACCTTATGTTGTATTCTAGTAAGTAAGAGTTAAGAGTTCGAGAGGGATAGTAAGAATGAGTCCTCTAGAGAGGAGATTCATTTAATATCAATGCAAGGAGGGCTGACCTTAAATCTTTACCATAAGACGCCTGCTTAAAATAAATCGCATTAGATTTACTATCTACATCCTGCGATATCTCATCTATTCTAGGCAACGGATGCATAATAGATATATCAGGTTTAAACTGTTTCAGAATGTTGCTATCAATTGTATAAGCTCCTTTAACTTTTTCATATTCTTGGGGATCTGAAAATCTTTCTTTTTGTATTCTGGTAACGTACAGTATGTCTGAATTTTGGAAAACATTTTCATTAATCTCTACCAGTTCTACAATTTTCATCTTATTTCGTAAACCATAGATCGACTCTTGTCGAATTTGTAATGTTGGTGGAGAGACTAAAATAACTTCAACATCATAATTGGAAAGACCATATAATAAGGAATAAATAGTTCGTCCGTATTTCAAGTCTCCCAAGATACAAATCTTTAATCCATCAATTTTCTTTTTTTCTTTTGTTATTGTATATAAATCAAGCATTGCTTGCGTTGGATGTTCTTCGCTTCCACTACCTCCATTAATTATCGGACTATCTGAAATTTCAGCGGCAAATTTACTTGAACCATCAAGTTGGTGACGTAGGATTATGATATCTGAATAAAGATCCATAACTCGCACAGTGTCATGTAAACTTTCTCCTTTTTCTATTGAAGATGATCTTAGATCGGATATTCCAATTGAGCTTCCACCTATTGATGCCATTGCTGCTTCAAAACTCATTCTAGTTCTGGTACTTGGTTCATAAAACAGATATCCCATTATTCTGGCTTTTCCGAATTCGTCTTTTTCTTTGGGTTTTAGCTTCTTCATTTTATCGGTTTTTTCAAATAGGAACTCAAGCTCATCTCTCTTGAAATTTTTAATTGAAACAACATCTCGATAAAAGAATCTATTAGTCTTCACTGACTATCACTATCATAATATGATAGTGCCCCTTTACAAAAAGATTCTTATCAGAATTCAAATAAAATGATAACTTTCTATATAGCATATATTAGAGATTTTTTATTAAATTTGCAATTTGAATAAGAACATATCGACCTTATTTTTTGTTTTGGTGTTAACATTTGCTATATTAATTCAGAATGAGAGTGCATCTACATTCGGCCAAGCCACAGGTACAACAATTAAAAATTATTCTAATTTGACTATGCCCATTAAAAATACCACAATGTTAGATAATAAATCTAAGATGCAATCCTTTGGTTTAGCCGATCAAAAGAACCCCACTGTTAAGACTGTTACCTATACCCCAAAATATTTATGCGGAAATGTAACTTCTGATGAAGGTCCCGTAAGACCAGGCCATTATGATACTGATATAAGTATTCTTAACAAACAAGACTTTCCGATAAAAATCCTTTGGAACCTCATACCTAATGATGGTAATTTATCAAATTCAATCATCAAGATTCTTAAATCTGAAAGCTCAACTGCTATAACATGCAAAGATATTCTACGGTTAGTTACTGATAGAAAGAACTTACAGGAAGGATTTGTTTTGATAGCTTTACCAATAAGTGGTAATATCATCGGTGCATTCCCCGATCCTAATAATCCAGAAGCATCAATTTTAAGATCTATTAATGATTCACAATCGAATTTGATTGATGTCCAGGTATTTTATACAGCCAACGCGCTACCTAAACTTCCTAGTGAAATGATTTTCACTAAGATTGATTTTAGAATATTAAGTGATCCAAGTGGAAAAATACCCCAATCATTTTTGAGACAATTGTTAGAAGTTTCATTATTATCCAATACGAATCAAATTTACGACCAAGTATTTCGTGTTAAGTCTCTATTGAAGGAAAGATTTAATTTATCAGATTCTGAATTGAATCCTATTAATATTCAAATCGAAAGTTCTGATATAGATGCGATTTTTACAAACGATGACCATGCGATATCATCATCAAGGATAAACCCTAACATATACCTTAGGTGAAAACTGGATTAACGGAAAGCTGCAATATTGCTGCTGGCAATTAAATAGGTTGTATTATAATTAGAAGTATCAAGATCTATTAGAGTAAGTTATACCTTTAGTGCCCTACTTATCATTATTAATTCAGGTCCCGTAGTTAAATTACCTACTATAACTGAGCTGAAATTAGCTATGATTCCCGATGATAGGAAAGGTGAGCCTCCATTGACGGTAGCTGGTTCTGCTTCGACTTGAAGTATTTCGGATATTCTGCTGATTTCCAAATCATTAGCTATTGGATGAACAATAGCTCCAGCATTTGTAGCGACTATCATCGATCCAACCTGGACATATCCCCCGATTGAGAATGTTTGAAGAGGAACGCCTAAAATATCTTTAATATTTTGCTCCGCTTCTCCTCTGAATAAATTTGAAACTATTGCTCCCTTATCATTTGCTGAAATTAAGTTTCCAATCGCAGTAAACTTACTTTTTAGTCGGTCGACATTTAGCCCTGTTTGCTTTAAGATTCGGATCTCATCATCTGAAACAGTGGATGGTAACAAGATTCCATTGTTATTCATAACCGTCATTGGTCCTATCAATCGGGTCCCCGCTATTGAAACATGTATTATTTTTTCTACATCTAAATATTCTTTAAGTTTTTTGGCTTTTGTTTCTGCAAATCCAAATGGGAGTAGAAGAGTATCATTATTTGTTCGTAAAAATAAACCCACATTTGGACTTCTGTAGACATCATACTTGTGGATCACCAATTGTTTATTCTCTCCATTATGTGGGTGTTATATGACAATATTTCTCTTATGTACGACTGAGATAAGAAACTATCTACCGTTTTAATTTTATGTTTTAAAACTACTTAGCAAAGTAGCAACAATGATAATTCCTACTTTGTGTGTCAAGAAAATTCTTACTAAAAAATAAAAATGTGAATCTTGGATTTATCCCGACATGCAGGAGCTAAAACCACATTCAATGCACAAATTGCATCCTTCAGTAATAATCAATCTTGCATTACATGACGGACATTCTTCGTACTCAAACTCATTTGGAGATGCAGCCATGCTCATTTTTAGTTTAGATTGAGAAATATTGATTGTATTATCTGTTGTCTCCATTTCTTCTGTACTTCTGAAGACTTTTTCAACTTGTGTCATAACGTACTCTTGCTTTATGTTACTATGAATATGATCAATTACATAGGCACTTGGTTTTACAATAAATTTTCTCTCCTTTTCATTTCCAGTTATATGGAGCACCTGTTCATGTCTAGAGCCATCTCTATATACTGTAACCCCCTTTAATCCCAATTCATGTGACAAAAGATAAGCTGCCTTTATGTCTTCGACTGTAACGTCTGATGGCATGTTAATAGTCTTTGCTATTGCATTGCTAATCCATTTCTGCCAAACTGCCTGAGCCATTAAATGATCAGTCCAATGTACGTCAATAGCAGTTACAAATATTTTCTGTAGTCTTTCCGGAATTTCAGCCAATCCTCTTACAGAACCATAATTATTAGCAATCTTTGTTAGAATTTCATCATTATACAATCCATTTTCCTTCAATACATTCTCGAATATACTATTTGTATAGAAGAACCTTCCTACAGTAACCCGTTTTTCAAAGACTAGTGCAAATACTGGTTCAACACCATTTGAGGTGTCAGCTATCATAGATAAAGTTCCTGTAGGAGCGATTGTAGTGGTCCATGAGTTTCTAATTCCATATTTTTCTATCTTCTCAACTAATGAATCCCAGTCGTATGAGTGATATCGCTTTGGAATTTCATAGTATCCTGCTACTGGTATCATTTTTCCTTCAACATAATCAGTTTGATTGAATAACGGAAAAGCTCCTCTTGCTTTGGAAATCGCAACGCTTTCTTCCATGCTATAATAAGATAGGGCTTCTGCTATTCTATTCATAAACTCATAACCTTCTTTTGAATTGTATGATATTTCTAGGGTAAATAAAAGATCAGCAATACCCATTATTCCGAGGCCTATTCTCCTTGTTAAGAGCGTATTGCGTTCAATTTCTTCAACAGGATACTTGTTCATGTCTATAACATTATCTAAAAATCTTGTAGAGAGGCGTATTGCCTGCTCATAACGCTGCCAGTCAAATTCATATTTTCCATCAATATTACGCTTAACAAAATTGGCCAAATTAATAGATCCTAAATTGCATGATTCGTATGGATAGAGTGATTGTTCGCCACACGGATTTGTTGCTCTAAGAGGACCTTCTTTTACGTTTATGCAGGGATTATATTTGTTAATATTGTCGAAAAATATGACACCTGGCTCAGCGCTTTTCCAGGCGCTGAAGGTAATTAGATCTAAAAGCTGATGTGAATCAATCTGCTTGATTGGTTCATTGGTTGTTGGATTTCTAAGTGTGTATCTGTGATTATTTTCGTTAATTATTGATTCCCAGAAATCACTCCAAATTCCAACGCTTACATTAAAGTTTTCAAATATACCTGGTTTGGTTTTGGCTGTGACAAACTTTTCAATATCAGGATGCCATGATTCCATTATTCCCATATTTGCTCCCCTCCTTTTTCCACCTTGTTTTACCACGTCTGTAATTGTGTCTATAATTCTCATAAAAGAGATCGGTCCCGAAGCAACGCCAGAAGTTGATGCTACTATATCACCTTCAGGACGGAGATTAGAATAGTTAATACCAACCCCTCCACCCGATTTGAATATCATCGCTGCATCTGTTGAGGATTTCATTATCTCTGACATGTCATCTTTCATATCCAATACAAAGCAAGCAGAGAGTTGACCAAGTCTTGCGCCAGCATTCATAAGAGTAGGTGTATTTGGTAGGAAGTCTTTTGAAACCATCAAATTATAATATTCAAGGATTCTATCAGAATACTTTGACAAGTTACCTTCTGCAATCAGTCGTAAAAGATCTTTAAAGCTAATATTCATATGGCCGCTTTTTGCCATCTGAATGTAATGTCTAATCAGTGATTCAAAGTGGTATCTATTAAGATAGTAATTGCCGATTTTTAGTTTCAGATGAAAATCATCTAATTTTTTATAGTATTCTTCAGCTTCGGTAATGTTTTGAACTACTACATCGTTATTAGAGTACAATTCAGTATCGTGCAGTATATCAGGGATTGTTACGAGAATTGCGACTCGTTCAAAAAGTGATCTAGGATCTTCGATTATTTCATTATTATTATCTCTTAACAAATAGCGTGAAGCCAGGACCCTGAGAGAATTTATATCAAAGGATTTATCCACTTCATCAAGATCCTTCTTATTTAGAATTTTCTTCTTTTCATCTCTGATCTTGCGCCGTTCGTGTCTGTACAGGATGTAGGCCTTGGCGGTCTCTGAAAGTCCTTCCTCAATTAAAATCGATTCGACCATGTCCTGCACATCTTCAACGCTAGGAATTCGGTTGGTATCAAAAACGGAAAATTGTTGATCCATTTTTTGTACAACTTTCTCTGATAATTTTTCAGCAAGCTTGTAATCCGCTTTGCCTGCTGCCATTAATGCTTTGTAGATGGCATTAGAAATCTTTGAATTATTAAACTCGACTAATCCTCTATCCCTCTTCCTAATTTGCGCTATTGGTTTTGTGTTTTTATTCGAAGAATCATCAACCTCAGTAATTTCTTTTGCCATCCCCCTTTATACAGCTATAGCTTAGCTTAAAAGTATTATCTTACTAAAAAATAATATAATGAAGGTTTAAACTATTTGATTCGGTATGATTATATTGATAGGTTGGTGGATCCGCAGCTTTGACATACTTCAGATTTCATGGATATTTTTGCACCACATGAGCTGCAGACTTTGTTTCTGTATATTGGTCTGAAGAAATCGAAATCACACGACTTGTCAATACAATCCCTCAATTCACTATCTGTAAGATCGCTTACGTCTACATTAAGTGAAGTTCCACCATTCAGTAATCTATCGATTGTATTACTTGATTCTATAGTAGAATCAGGATTTGAAAGTAAATCCCTACCACTTATAAGAAGACCTTGTGAATAAGATTTTATCACTATTTCATCACCAGCTTGACGATACATTTTTCCATATTTTTCCGAGTCTAGAGAAGCTAATCTTGTGTTACTGTCATCTGTAATCATAGCAATCCTTATAGATTCATCTCCAGCTTGTTTTCCTTGATCGCTTGCAACCTCAACAGCTGTATGTAGTACCTTTTGAATTATTTCTTCTCCATCAAATTCATGTCCTAATATATTATATACAGACTCACTTATACCAGTTAAATTAATCACGAGATTCATCTTGCTTAAATGCATCATTTGCGTTATGTTGGCCAACACAGGAAGCATTTCTCTTCGCATCATTTCTATAATGGAATTCTTTCTTGCTAGCAGAGCGGAAATAGCTGGTTTTATCATCAGGGCCAATCTGGCTCTGAAATAAGTTTCGTCTTTATTGGACTGATAAGCTAATCTGGGCAGATTTATTGCTAAAGACTGTAAGCTTATGACCGAACTAGATTTCTCATCGGCTAGAGTTTTTACAATACCTGTATGACTTCTGAAATTCCTAGATATGGACAAAATTCCTCCATTTTTAACAATGTTGCATATCAGATCTGAATTTCTCTTCACCGAGTCGTGATCATTACCAACTAGAGATAACCCAATGGTGGGAGTAGGGGTATGATCCAAATATTTCACATAAGCGCCCAAAATGGATCTAATAATTGAACTGCCATCGAGTGAGATAGGAAAAGTAATTACCGGAAATCCTGCCGACGAATATGATCTTGATATGGATGATGAGATAAATGCTCTAGAAAATACAGACTCTATATTTTCATTATTATTTTGAATCTTATTTGAAATAGAAGATATAAAATTATCAAGTATTATCTCCTTTGAAGTTTCCCTACTTAAGACCGAAATTAATACAGGCAGAATTGCCGTAATATCGTCAAGTGTCCGAATTGGTTTAACTCTTGAAACATTCAAGTATTTTCCTTTAAAGTTTAGGCCATTTTCTATAATATTCCTCGTATCGATAAAAACGGTATCAGGCATTAAATTCCATAGCCCTGTGTTCGAAATATTTAGTTCTCCAGCAAGATGCATGTCCGTGATGTCTTTGGGTAATACGTTGAATAGCAGGTTCTCCGAAAATACAGCCAGAGATGTTTCTGATAAAACCCCTTCTACCCCATTTTTGCTATAGATAGGATTGCTGAACATATCTGAGATATCGGACCCTGGAAGACCCAACCTTGCAAGTTTTGACCTAAATTCCTCATAGCCGTGTTCGATTAAAATTGAATTCACAGTTTCTCTAATAAGCGAGGATGTTAGATAGACAGTTTGAAATTTGTAAACTTTATTTTCAACTTCTTCTGTAATCTTATGCGCTTGTTCAAGAGGCATATTCGCCTCCCTAACTAATGATTGTGTTATCCTATTAGAATTAAATTCTTCGATAGAATGTCTAGATGTCCGTACGTACATTTTTCCACTTTCAATTATCGATCTCTCTTCAATCTGCCTTGCCAGACTGAGGACTAATTTTCCGAGATTAGTAATTGTATATCTTCTTTCTGCTTTATTTAATGCGACAAGAGATTGCCTCAAGAGCTTCCTTAAATGGTAAGCAAATTTACCAGACTCCTTTTTAGATTTAAAACCAGCTAGCGATTTTAATTCTGAATAAGTTAAAGGTCCCTTGGAATTTAAAATACGAAGTATATCTATCCTGTTAGGACTTGCCATAACAGAAAAAATCATCCTAACTCTTTTTGCTGCTTGTAAAATTCCACTAGGTTTAGTTTCAGTTTGACTTAAAAGATCATGGCTCGCCTCTATCTCCATCTCACCCGATATTATCCTGAGATAATTTAAAATTGGGTCGTAAATAGTTATTGACTAACAGTACAAAACTATTTACCTACTACGCGTTAGAAAATCAAATTTAGATAATAACTTCGTTTTCCTCTAATAGGGATTCGTATTCATTCCTGTTTTTCGTTACATTAATCGTAGCTGGTATGTCAGGTAACTTTTGTCTTGTCTCTTCTTCAACACTAAGTTCAACCTCACTTAAAATCTTTAGGGCATCTTCATCTATAGGCATTGTTATTTTTAAGTCGGGATTAACGTTGTAATTTAGTATTTCGGATGAGGCGTTTGTAACATCGTTCAACACCTCATGCGCCGTCGGTATTACCATTGAAATATCTTTTTCAATGTCCTTTATCAAATCTATTGTTGGATTTATGGTGTCCATTATGACTGCGAATTCACCTATTATAGTGGAACGTAGAGCTACAACTTCAAGTGACATGACCATGTTTTTTGTTGTATGCTGAATTCTATGTATATTTACAAGTTCATTAGCTAGTGCCTTGGCACGAACATTGTTACCCACTTTAATGTTTTGTACAATTTGTTTTCTAAAATCAGTATCCATCATACCGAATTTCTTTGAGAGCTTATTCAGCTTTGTAATCTGATTACTAATAACTTGGGCAGCATTAGATAGATCGTTTTGAAACTGTGTATGATGCTGCATCAGAAAAAATATGGATCAGGATGAATGTAAGAATAATTGTCAATGTATACCAACAAAACTGTAACATAAAGCTAATCTAAGAAATTTCTAGTATATGATGAAATCTTGCTCCATATGAAATAATCAAGGAAATAAGAAAAATTAGTTGTATGCAACTTCTTTGCTTTAGAATAATGACTTTTAGGCACCTTGTTTTTCTAAAGTTAGTCCGTGCTTTGCATCATAACCTTTTACCTTGACAGTTGAGCCTATGGGTAGTTCAGCCGGAGTTTTGATTCCTGGTAGAAATCCCGAAGCTGAAATAGGAGCATCTTTTAATTTGAAAACTACCCATGCATATGAGTTGATATCGTCAAACCCTTCTGGAGCTACTGATTGAATAGTATGCGTTACTACTGTGCCGATACCAGGAAATTCAACGAATTCAAAATCACTTTTAGAGCATTCACTACAATAGTACATTGTCTCAAGCATAATTTTTCCACAGTTTTTACACTTGCTGGCTAGAATTTTTCCACTGTTAGCTGTTTGAATAAATCTATCATGAGTACTAAGATTTTTTTCCAATTTGTTACACCAAGACTAGACTTTTTGAAAGATATGGACTGCTGCACTAGCGCCAGTGGCTCCAAAGTTGTGCGTTAGGGCTATTTCAGCGTCTTTTACGGATCTGTCTCCGGCTGAACCAGTGAATTGTTCAAAAACTTCGACAACTTGTCCTACTCCTGTCGCACCAATAGGATGGCCTTTGGATTTTAGTCCTCCTGAGGGATTAATTGGAATCTCCCCATTCCTATGCGTAATGCCTTCCCTTGCAGCAATCCCTCCCATGCCCTTTTTAAAAAATCCTAAATCTTCAATGTCAATTATTTCTGCAATGGTAAAACAATCATGAACTTCTGCGAAATCAATATCTTTTGGTGTGACTCCTGCCATCTTGTACGCTTGGTTCGCCGCAATTATTGTACTTGGGATAGTCGTGATATCCTCTCTAGCTTGTACCGCTGCAGGCGATCCACCTCTCCCTGAACCAATAACTTTTACATATTTGTTACCAACCTTCTTGGCAAATTCGTCAGTACACAAGATAACAGCTGATGCACCATCAGAAAATGGGCAACAATCATAGATCTTTAATGGAGATGCTACAACTGGTGAATTCAAAACATCGTCTACTGTTATAGCTTTTCTGATGTGTGCCTTTGGATTTAGCAATCCATTTTCATGATTTTTTACAGCAACATACGCCAGATCCTCTTCTGTCGCTTTGTATTTTGTCAGATAAGATCTGGCAATAGAAGCAAACAGTCCCGGAAACGAAGCACCATTTCCACCTTCAAAAAAGAAGTCAGAACAATATGAAAAGAGTGTGGTACTCAAACTAGTTCCCGTATGAGTTATTTTTTCTACGCCAACGGCCAATACACAATCATAAAAGCCCGCAGCAACATTTGCATAAGCCTCTCTAAACATTACGGAACCCGAACCGCAAGCAGATTCGATTGTTAGTCCGGGGATGTGAGGAATTCCAAGGTTGCTCATTAATACTGGTGCCATATGTACTTGCTTATCGGCGACTCCAAATACGTTCGATATATAACCTGATTGGATATCCTTCGGCGTAATTCCAGCCGAATCAATCGCGTTTTTTGCTGCATCCAATCCCAGCTCAATAATACTTTGACTTAGTTTACCATATTTTGTACTTCCAGCCCCAAGAACACATACATTATTTACCATTTATATGAAAAATATTAATTAAGAATATAAAAGTGTTCGAGAAAGGTCTACGTCGAATAAAATTTCGATAATATCATAGTCAAAGTCGATTTCAAATCCGTAATGGGTTAATAGTTTTACGATCCCAAAATCTAAATTATAATTATCTATCATCTAGATTGATTGCCAGGAGAATCTGAAGGGCTAGATCTGGAACAATACAAACTTGTGATTTGCGAAAAACCGCTCGCAGCAAAAAGAATATCTCAAGTCTTAGGATCTAAAAAAATGATAGAGAGAGAAGCTGCACCTGGTGTAGTTATTTTTGAAATTATTACAAATAATGACCAAAGATTTATTGTCTGCTCAGCACTTGGACATTTGTACAGTTTATTTCCTATTGAAAAAAATCGAAAAAAATATCCTATATATGAAGTAAGATGGTCTCCACGGCTTTCAGCTACTTTAAGAGAAAAAAGAAGAGTTAGGCAAACCTTGAAACTCATAGCAAATATTTCAAAGGCTGCTTCCGGATTTATACACGCATGTGATTATGATTTAGAAGGCGAACTTATTGGTTACAACATCCTCCAATATGCTTGCGACAATAAATATGAGGTTTCAAAGAGGGCCAAATTTTCTTCCCTTACTGATTCAGAAATAAGTCAATCATTTAATAATTTACAAGAAAGCAGTATCAGAATTGCTGATGCTGGAAAGGCTAGACATTTAATCGATTTTATTTTTGGTATAAACCTATCTAGGGCGCTAGTTAATTGCTTGAACGTTTCCAATAAAAATAACCTGTATCATAACTTAACAATTGGAAGAGTTCAAGGTCCTACCTTAGGATTTATTGTAAATAGAGAGATAAAAATTAGAAACCATATACCAGATCCAGTATGGTATGTTACTGGAAAATTTGATAAGGGTGGTTCTTTTTTCAAAGCTAATTTGATTTCTGCAGTTCATAAATCTTCAGAGATAGAAAAGATACTAACTAGTTGCCAAAATGAAACAGGTCTTATTAATGAAATTGTTCGGCGTAAGAATAAGATCAATCCTCCCACGCCGTTCAATATTAGTAATTTGCAAAAGGAAGCTTATAGAATTTTCAAGATCTCTCCTGTCATAACTCTTTCTATCGCAGAATCTCTCTATCTGGCTGCATTAATTTCATATCCTCGTACCTCAAGTCAGAAACTTCCTCCATCCATAGGGTATAAACAGATACTTGAACAATTATGCATAAACTATGTCACGAAGTATGAAGATATTATAAAGGACTTACTAAGAAGAAAATTTTTAGTTCCCTATCAAGGTGATGAAGAAGAACCTGCCCATCCGGCCATTTATCCTACAGGTGTAAAACAAAAAAAACTCAACATGCTCCAGCAAAGAATCTTAGATCTTATTATTAAGAGATTTTTATCTACATTTGGAAACAGTGCTGCAATAGAATACACAGAAGTAACTATCAATGTGAATAGGAATCACTTTGTAGCAAAAGGCAATACGATCTTAAACGATGGCTGGATCCCAATTTATGAACCTTATTTTAGTATCAATGATTCTAATTTACCAGATCTTACGATTGGCGCGCGTGTAAAAGTGAGTGAAGTCACTGCACTTGAAGATTTTACAAGGCCTCCTGCCAGATATAATCAAGCAAGCCTTTTAGATAAAATGGAATCTGAGGGCATTGGAACAAAATCTACCAGGGCTGGAATAATCAATTTATTAATAAAGCGTAAATACATAACTCAAGACAAAATTGGAATAGAACCTACGGAATTGGGTTTCACTATATTCAATACGATGAAAAAATTTGCTTCCGAGATTGTTTCAACAAAATTAACTAACTTCCTGGAGTCCAGCATTAGAGGTATAGAAAAGGGAGAACTTAACATGAATGATGTTCACAAATATCTAGAAAAATCATTAGAGAGTCCTTTAAACAAGATCAAAACAAACGAATGGGCTATTGGTGATGAAATAAAAAATGTATTGACTAATTCAGAAAATTGAATGAGAATTGGTAAATGCCCAAAAGGTCAATTTGGAGAAATGATCTTAATCAAGTCAAGTAAATCCAGTAAACGATTTATTGCCTGCTCTCAGTATAGAGTGACGGGTTGTAATGCCATTGCATCAGTCCCTCAAATAGGCTTTATTAAAAAGAGTAATACTATTTGTTCCTGTGGATGGCCGATCTTAAGGATTGTGTTTGCAAGAAAAAAGTTATGGAGAATTTGTGTGAATAGAGTTTGTCCTGAAAATACGTATAATAAAAATGATAGTCATCATGATTCAGATTCAAATACATCGATATAATTTTTGTACACATCAGTTCTTCTATTTTTTAAAAGCGGAAGTCTTCTCCTGATTGTATTTATCCTTGAGTTATCAATGTCCATAATTTCCATGCCTTCTCGATTTCCCATATCGACTAAGACAGTACCAAATGGATCAATTACCATACTACGCCCACAATAAATATTGCCAAGCTGATTTGGTGCTATTACATAAACGCCATTTTCTATTGCTCTTGCTTTCAACATTATTTCCCAGTGTTCTTGTTTCATAAATCCGGCTACCCACGCAGATGGAGATGCCAATATACTTGCCCCATTGACAGTTAGAATTCTAGAAATTTCTGGAAACCGCATATCATAGCATATCAGTAGCCCTATATTTCCTACAGATGTTCTTGTTGGTCTTTCAATAATACTACCTGCTATTAACTTCTTAGATTCTTTGAAGCCCAAGGCATCGTACAAATGAACTTTTCTATATACAGATTCTAATTTTCCTCGTTCATTAATTATTACCGCGGTATCAAAGACCTTATGATTCTGTTTATTGGTATCGATAAATTCGTATAATGTTGCAATGACATTTATTTTGTTTCTTTTGGCAGAGCTTGACAACGTTGATATGAAGTTACCATCTATTTTTTCTGCAATTTTGTGCAACTCTTCTGGTTTTTGTTCGGCGGGAGAATATGCCATTTGAAACTCTGGAAAGCAGATTAATTGTGCCTTGTTCTTGACAGCTTCATTTATTAAATTTAATGAATAAGCTAAATTTTGTTCCTTATTCACTGAAGATTTCATTTGAACAACAGCAGCTCTAAATTTTTTCTTCATCTAGCACGCCTTAAGAGTGTACAATAAAATTTTTTCCAAGCAAAAGGGCTTGCGAACAAAAATTAATCAATTCCTTTCGGCAGAATAGGCTTGTTTCTTATGCGAATATCCTCGTTCTTCCAAAAAATCCCAATTTTTTCCACATATTACACAGGTAATACGGTTTTCATTCTTGAATAATTCCAACTCGTAATGGCTACAACGGATTTGGTATTCTTTTTTCATGGAATCCATTTCCCTCAAAGTTTCAATGTGTCTCACAGAATTTTCCGTCATATAGTGAAATACTTGATTTGGTTACTCTTATCTTTGTTTTGATTACTAACTTTTCTACTGATTGCAATTCAAATAAACTATCGTCTAAAAATTTGATAAACTATTATGAAATTTCAGTAAGTTTGATAAGCACCGATGAGGATAATTGTTTAATGAAAAAGTGTCCTATTTGCGGCTGCACAAAACACAAGTTATTTGGATGTGCAAGACACTGGTTACGGCATACAAGGAATATTGAGGGATCTTGTGAAGAAAAGTAATTTTTAACTATTTTATTTCGTACAATGCTATCGATAGTTTCAATGCCATAGTATCATCCGTTTTTTCCGCTAGTGGCAATATGTATTTCTGCGTCTCTTCCTTATATCGTAGCGCCTTTTCCTTCTTTACGTCGTTTTTCAAAAACCGCGCGTTGTCCAAACGGTCTGCAACTTTTATGAATCGAGACATCTTTGGGCTTTTCGAAATATTTTCAAAATAGTTGACAAGTAATTTTTCTCTGTTTTCTTCATTTGTTTTTGGTTCAGTCAAAGTCTTGATAGTAACATACACATTTTCTCCGAAATTTGATTTTAAAAATTCGACAATTTCATGATCGTCCTTACCTTTCTCTATGGCTTCATGTAGAATAGCTGCACAAATTGTATCTACATCACGAACTTTTAACTCATCAGATAATATTAATGCCACCTTCATAGCATGATTGATGTAAGGTTCATGACTTTCGTTTCTAAATAATCCTGAATATACATTAGCGGCAAAACTAAATGCTTTAGTAATCTTCACAACATCATTAAGGTTATCTCCAAATGGTTGAATTAACTTGGTAAATGCTACTTTCGTAAAATTATTCAAATTCCATTGCAATTTGATTCAAATAATTAACTAATCAATTATTTTTAAATAGTTTCTCAAGAATGCCAATCAACAAACCTATTCAATTCTTATTCTTCTATAGCCTGTACAATTATAGTAGATGAGCAAAATTGAAATAATCGAAATCGAGTGGTATTTCAGAGATTTTTTATTTAAAAATCATAACAGGGGTGTATCCCAACTTCAATCGAAAACTATCCCAAATAACATGATAGAAACTTATCTTAGGTATAGAAATGAAGATCTAGGGCATATTTCCTCGATTTTAGAAATCGTACTGGAAAATCTAATCTCCTCAAAATTTATAGAACGTAGAGATAATTTTGTAGCTATAAGAGATGGCATATCTCGCTTACAATGTAGTAAATGCTATTACGTTTGTTATCTTGGAAATTTAGAATCAAAGGTCTGTTTAAGATGTCAAAGTACCGAATTAGATACATTCCCAAAAAAACATTGATCTTGAAGAATCTTATTTTTTATGACTTGCACTTAATCAATGACGTTTGGGTTGGGAATAAAAAGAAAATAAAGAAGTAACCATCCTGGGTTTTGAATTAATTATTGAAACTCATATATAGAACTTTAAGAAACATTCCTAGTTGAAAAAATGTCTGCTTTAACTATAAGGAAGTTTTATGAAGAAATACTTCAATTTGTTGGAAAAAAAGTTTCCATAGAAACAACTTATGAGAAGAATTATAGTGGAATATTAACTGCTATCGACGAAAAATTGGATACTGTCCTAGAAAATGTAGAAGGTCACGGAATATTGAGAATTATCATAAATGGATCATTTGTGAAAGAAATAAAGCTTCTAGAAAAGCCCTTTGATCTTAAGGGTCTTGCAGATCGTATATCAAGGGTATTCCCTGGCCTTGTGAAAATCAGAGACGATGTGAAGGCTATAATTGTGATGGATAAGATTAAGGTGACCGAACATGGGATTGAAGAAGGAACTGGCTTAGCTGCGGACAGGGTTAAATCAATATATGAAGAATTCATGAGGGAGTTCAAGAAGTAAATTTGTTATTTGAGGTCAGATATTCTGACCTGGCAGGAAGGATAGGAAAAATCAAAACTCCTAGTGGGACTTTTGAGACTCCTGCCTTTATCCCTGTTATACATCCTGTCACACAGTCTGTAGATGTAGAATTTTTGAAGAAATTAGGTTTTGAAGCAGTTATTACAAATGCCTATATCACATTAAAAAAATATGGCGAAACTGCAAGAGAAAAGGGGATTCATAAATTAATAAATTTTGATGGTCCAATAATGACAGATTCCGGTGGCTACCAAGTACTCGAATACGGTGCTATTGAAGCAGGACCTTCATTTATAGCCCAATTTGAGAATGATATTCAAAGTGATATTTGTGTGCCTCTTGATAAGCCAACAGGGTACGGACTGAGTTATGAAGTGGCTGAAAGGTATGTTAATGAAACAATCAAAAATTCCCAAGAAACATTGAATCTTATCAAGAGTAACAGTAACCGAAATTCTGTTTGGGCAGGTCCAGTGCAGGGTGCCGAACATCTTGACTTAGTAAAGAGATCTGCGGGATTACTTGACGCGATGGGATATGAAATGATGGCTCTTGGGAGTCCTGTCCAATTACTAGAATCATATGAATTTGCAATTTTAGCTGACATGATAGGAACTCTGAAGTCAACTGTTATGTCCAAACCTATTCATCTCTTTGGAGCCGGACATCCTTTAACGATACCATTGGCAGTAGCGTTAGGATGTGATACTTTTGATTCTGCTTCGTATATGCTGTACGCAAGAGACGACAGGTACATGCATCCAAATGGTACTTCAAGATTGGATAAGTTGGTATATCTTGCATGTCAATGTCCAATTTGTATAAATATGAAAGTTAAAGAATTTGTTAGCCTTGAACATGACGAAAAGATAGACAAATTGGCTAAGCATAATCTCTACGTACTAAGATCCGAAGTTTCGTCGGTTAAACAAGCTATCATGGAAGGAAGACTTTGGGAATATGTTGGGCAAAAAGCACGAGCTCATCCTAAATTAATGGAGGCCTTTAAATTATTCATGAATTACAAACACTTAGAAGATGGTACACCATTCTTTAAGAAAAAAGCAATATTTTTTATAGAATCAATCGACCAATATCGGCCAGAAGCCTCTAGATTAAGAAGGATTTTTAGTTCATTTAAAACAAATAAGAAAAAGATCGTTCTTTTTCCTGATACACAAGTTTCTCCTTTTTATAGTTCGCAAGAATATCACAAATTATTAAGAAAATTTTCAGATTACCTAATTTGTGCTTATAATCCTTTTATTGGTATCATTCCAACTGAAATTTCAGATATTTATCCTGCTGCTCACAAGTTGATATCTATGAAAAGGTTTACCTACAGTAATAGAAAGGACTATCCAACGTTTGTTAGTTCATTGGAAAAATTCCTGTCGTGTAATTTTTTTGATGATGTGATAATTGTTGCCGATGATTTCATGGAAGGGGTAGTGCATGACATCCAGATAATATCTAAAAAGCTAAGGATTATCAAATATAGCGATGATATAATAGAACAACTCTAATGATTTACTTACTCCAGATTTTGATAAATTTATTTTGTAGTACAGATTCTTGCTTAAATATTAGAAATGGTTAAGAAAATTATAAAAATGGCAACTGATTATGAATTCATTTATACCTTTTGTGAAGAGTTATTAAATTTAGATAATTCTCTTCGATGGATCGGTATTTCTAATAAATATGGTGTTTTGATTAATGTTGAACAACGCGAAGGATTGAAACCATTAATGTCCGAAGAAGAAAGTGAAGAATATGCTGCAGCTGCAGTTTCAAGATATAGAACTAGGGTTAAATTTCAAACAAAAATTGGGAAACTAAATTACGCGGTGGGGAGATATGAAAATGTGACCAGGATTACTATTCCTATAAATAACGACTATTTTCTCCTCTTAACAATTGATAAAGAGAAAAATTATGATGACATAATTCTTGAAAAGATATTTCCGTTTATCGACAAGAGTAGGAGCAAATTTAATTCTGAGGATCCAAATGATTGATTTATGGCCGCCGTACTAGACCATTCTAAAAACTATTGAAAATTATGGTTTGATGTCATTCACAAAACTCTTGTAAATTGATAGTGCTTCGTCCTCGCTTTTTGCCCCTACAATAGTGGCTGCACCACTGGTCATAAAGCTTATTGAAAGATTATCAGAATTACTAGTCATGATTGTTAAGCCTAGCTCTCCTTTTGTCTTAATTGTATAACCCAACCTTTCTGCACTTTTTTCAATTCCAATCAGATTTAAGGTTGACGAAATTTGCGCAGGTGTAACGGTGTATGTTCTCTTTCCTCGGTCACGACCGCATAGTTCCTCAATTATTAGATCCTGTGTTTCCAATTGACCTTTATCTATTCTTTTTATTCCGCATGAAGGACATTCTTCTTGTCTAAATACTGAAACTTTTTCTAGTGACAGATCGTTTAGATCTATATACAAAAGCTTATTTTCTAGTGTTGGTTTTTCTCCTAGAATAATCTTGACTACTTCAGAAACTTGAATACCGCCGACTAGATATAAAATTGATGGATGTACACCTTCAGTGCTACAAGTAGGCATATCGTCTTCTGCTAATGCAGGAAAGATACACCTCAGACAGGAAGTTTTATTTGGAATTATTGTGCAAATTGAACCTAACATGCCCAAGGCACCTGCATAGATAAAAGGGATATTCAGTTTAATGCATGCGTCATTTAGTGCATACCTGGCATCTATACTATCTAATGCATCCACGACTATATCAAATCCCTTGACAATGCTCTCAGCAGTATATTTAGTAACCGAATTCGGAAGAGCTTCGATCTCAACACCTGAATTTATTTGTTGAAGTTTTTCCTTTGCAGCTTCAACCTTTACTCTGCCTATATCATTCTCTGTGTAAAGGTGCTGTCTGTGTAAATTAGAAATTTCTATGATATCTCTGTCTACTATCTTCAATTTTCCGATACCCATCGCAGTTAGTTGTGTAACTACAGGATTGCCTATTCCTCCAATTCCAACAACACAGACCTTTGCCTTTCTAAGTTTTTCTAAACCGACGAACCCTATTTCCTCGAGCATTATCTGTCTAGAGTATCGTTGTAAATCCTCGTTCTTCAATTCAGAACCGCCAGCTACTGCTGGAAGAATATAAATAGAATCACCATTGTTAAGCTTCATGGCCATGCCATCATTACTAAAGCGCATATTTTTTCCGTTTATGTAAATGTTAATTAATGATCTTGGTTTCCCGTTCAAATCCAAAACTTTACGCTTAAAATCTTCCCCGAGTTGTTGTGTTACTTTGGTAAATGCGTCTTGCAGATCTATGGCATCTAACGGAATCTTCTTTTCCCCGCTACCTTTCATAAGAACAGAAGGGATGATGAATTCGATACTTGTCATTCTATTCATCTCTGTCTAGGTAATCATCGCAGATACGGTTTGTACGTCTGGCTTAACAATGTCAAGTTTAGGCAATCTACTTATTATTGCTTCAGTAGATTTCAATCCGTTACCGGTAACATAACATACTACTTTTTCATCTTTTTCTATAAACCCATCATCAACTAGTTTTTTGAGTACAGCAATAGAGACACCACCCGCAGGTTCAGTAAAAATGCCCTCAGTTTTAGCGAGTGTCATAATTCCATCAATAATCTCATCATCAGAAGCCTCCTCAGCAATACCACTGTACTGTTTCAATCTTTTCAGAACATAAACGCCGTCTCCAGGATCCCCAATAGCTAAACTCTTTGCTATAGTATCTGGTCTTTCTACAGGAACTATTTCTTGAGTATTTTTCTTAAAAGCATCAACTATTGGAGCGCAACCATGTGGTTGTGCCGCTGTAACTTTTAGATTTGAAACATCCCCAATAAGTCCTATTTCATGCAACTCTTCAAATCCTTTACAAATAGCATTTAGCATTGCACCACTACCAACGGGGATAATAAGATGATCTGGAAGCTCCCAGTTGAGTTGCTCAGCTACTTCAAACGCTAATGTCTTCGAACCTTCCACGTAATACGGTCTCATATTAATATTTACAATTCCTATGCCTTTTGAATCTCCTATTATTGAGGCAACCCTATTGGCATCGTCATAAGTTCCTTCAACTGCAACAAATTTCGCACCGTAAGATAATGCCTGAGCAATCTTTACTTTTTCAATATCTGATGGCGCAAAAATAAAACATGGCAAATGGGCTTTAGCGGCATGAGCAGCTGTTGCCGAAGCTAAATTCCCAGTCGATGCACATCCGACTGCCTTGAGTTTGATCTCTCTAGATTTTGAAATTGCCACACCCGCAGGCCTGTCTTTGAATGAAAAAGTTGGATTTACAGAATCGTTCTTTATGAAGAGATTCTTAAGATTTCCGATATGTGTTCCTAAATCTTCTGCATATTGCAGAGGTGTAAAACCAGCATGAATATTTACTATGCAGTTCTTATCAGCAATTGGCAAGAGCTCGAAATAGCGCCAATATGTCTTATCCTGTCTTGAAGAAAAGGTGTCCCTGCTTAAATCCGTTGGAACATCATATATAACATCGAGTGGGCCAAAACACTCTTCACATATGTATTTGAATATTGGAGTATATTCAGCGCTGCATTCTCTACACTTTAGAAAACGAATTGAACCCATGTATACTCAACTATCAACAATTTGTTTGGTAATAAATATCACTAATAGTAATTTTAGTATTACTTAATTTTTTTACTCTAAAATTTTATAACTAATAAATATCAATTACATCAAATAAACCACATACTCAGAATTCAATATAATTATTACATAATTAAGGGAATAAATTGTCAATTTTATTGAAGGTACAGCCTATTATGGAAACATGACCTATTTCCTGTATGACATGCAGGATTTTTTGAATCTACCAGGTAAATTACTGAATCATGATCACAATCAACTAGGATATCCTTCACTTCTTGAATATTTCCAGATTCTTCTCCTTTCATCCAGAGTTTTTTACGAGAAACACTCCAAAACCAGGCATTTCCAGTCTTGACTGTATTTTCGATTGCAATTCTATTTGCATAGGCAAGCATCAAAATATCTTTAGATTTAATATCTTGGACTACTACCGGGATAAGCCCATTTCTCTTAACAAAATCTAGCTTATCTATGAATTTATCATTAATGTTCATCAGCATTCGTTCTTAGCCTACAAGATAAGTCTTGTTATGCATTGAATATAAGTCTAGCACCTTATAAAGTTCAAGTATTTCTCCTGTATGACGACCACGCTTACAATCTGACATTGTCGTTGAATAAAGCTTAAAATCAGCTTAAGCTCGATAAATTCTGAGTATTGAATAATCGATAGCAAAATTGGTAAAGATATATTCACTGAATTATACCTGAATAATAGATTTTCAGAATTACCAGACTATCTTGAGTTAATACTCGTGCGATCATTATGGGCTAATAATAAAGGCGTGAATTTTCCACGTAATTACTTATATCTTCTGAAATAATTAAATCCTTGTGACATTTATCGCACAAAAAGTATTCGTTACTAGCAGGTAATTCTTTTCCACATACACTGCAAAACTTTTTCAATAGTCTCACATCTGAAATACTAATCTATAAAGTTAACTCTGTTTATCAATATAAAATAGGAGTATTAGTGCTTTTCTTTTCATATTTTAATTGAAATGTATGTTATTTAAGAATCTGAAATTACCGTCTTTTCAAATTTCATCTTTTAATTTATTAATTTTCATTTTTATAAGATCAAAACCTTGTTGCCAAAAAGAGGAATCAGTGATATTAAATCCAGAGTCTCTAAGCAATGTTTCTGGTTTTTCCGATCCTCCTGCAGATAATATCTTGAAATATTTTGAAATAAAGGATTTTCCTTCTTCTAGATATTGTTGATAAAGTGATAGCACAAGTAAATTTCCAAAGGAATAAGCATAGCAGTAGAAAGGACTATGGAAAAAATGTGGAATATAAAGCCATTCCCATTTAAAATCGTCTGAAATACGTATTGAATCTCCAAATTGATTTTTCAAATTATCCATATACAATTCAGATATATTGTCGATAGTAACACTCTGTCTTACAATATGCTTATGAGCTTCTATTTCAAAAATTGTAAAAAATGCCTGTCGCATAATAGTTGCATACATATCATCAATTTGTTCTGCCAAGAAAATCTTTTTCTTTTCTCTATTAAGTTTCTTGTATATTTCTTCATTGAGAAGCATCTCTCCAAAAACAGATGCAGTTTCAGCTAATGGGAGCGGGGCATGTGATACTAAAATTGGTTTATTGTATGTGAACATGCTATGTATTGCATGCCCAAATTCATGGGCCATTGTAGAAACATCTCTCATCAATCCGTCAAAATTTAGTAGTACATAAGGAGTTCTATGTGGAGAAACAGTATAACAAAATGCTCCCCCCGTTTTTCCATTCCTAATTTCAGAATCAATATGATTTTCTTTGAATAAGTGCTCAGTGTAGGTTCCAAATCTTGGATGAAATCTATGAAAAGTATCCAGAACTAATTTTGCAGCATTTTTAAAAGTAATTTTAGGAGCATTTTTTCCTGAAATTGGTGCATAAAGATCATACCGTCTGAGTTTTTTGACACCAAGCAATTTTGCTTTTTCCATAAAATAATCGTGAAACAAATGCGCATTTTCTTTACAAACTGATAACAGTGTCTCAACGGTTGTATCATCAATGTTATTATAAATATTCCTGACTGAAATCGGAGAATTGAATCCTCTAATAGAAATATTTTCATCCTTCCACTGAGTTACTAAATTTTGGTAAATGTCTCCTAGTACGCCACTATTTTTCTCATACGTCTTAAATAATGCCTTATAAGCACATTCCCTGTCCTTTGCTTTTGAGCTCCTTATTAACGAAAGAAGTTTTTCCTTATTTGTGAAAGTTTTAATTACCTTCTTATTTCCTCGTTTCTTAACTAGAGTAAATTCAAAATTATTAGTCATTCTATCATAAATTTTCACGAGAGCACTTGGGCCTGTTACCTCTAGGGTGTTGATAATTTTCTCTTCCGACTCATTCAGTGTATATTGTGCAACTAGTCTTTTATGTCTTAAATATTCCTTATAAACAGTGGAGATGCTGTCGATTAATCTTTGGGAATTATTCTTGTCAAGCTCTTTCTTGAACCATAAATCAAAAAATAAAATCTGGTTACTAATTTGTGAACTTAATTTTTCCGTTTGAAGTACAAGAGCTGCAGCTTCGTTAGATGAAGTATCGGCGGCGTATTTAAGATGCGCAAAACTATTCACGGTACTCAGGTCCTCCAGAATATTCTCTGTCTTATGCACTAATCGTTCAAAAATCGAGATGTTCAAATCTGGTTTTAGGATTTGCCTGTTGTGTTCAAATTTCTTGACATTTTTTTTAATACTAGCAACTAATTTTTCAAATTTCTTTGTTGAGCGCTCATCGACTAAATCAGTAAGATCCCATTTTCCTAATTTAACATTTGAATAATTTAACATTACTACTTTTCATCTTTAAACTGTACTTAGCCTTTAATGTTTTTCTGATCGTTAAGGTGTGCCAAAGTCATTACATACAGGTTGAAACAAGTATATAATCATAATATAGCCAATATAGTTAATTTTGAATATAGTTATATATCTTAAATATGATAGATAAGATACCACAATGGTTTTCAACATAGGCATAACGGTCAGGCTGACAATACTCAGTAATTGAGGTGTTATCTGAACACCTAGACTGATTAAAAATGCCATCCTTCTATGTTGAATGAATTTGGATTCCTTACATCTTAAAAATTATTTATTTTTCAAGTACTCGTTTTTCATTTGCTCCACCCATCCATTTTTCTTTGAATACAGTCTTTTTATGGGTCGTTTTTTGCATTCCGATAAGACATAAGAGGATATAATTGGAAAACAAATTGAAGAATCTCCATAAACTATTACATTGTTTCTATGCGAGGTCTTTATTTTGCCCCAGCTTTTTCCTTCTTCTATGGTCGCCCCCGATAATCCCCCTGTATCAGGTCGTGCGTCGGTTATTTGTATTACATAATCGTGCCCACCCTCTTTTAATTTTAATATTTGATACAATGCTGGCCCCGTTTGTTGGAAAAAATTTTTAGGGACTCCACCCCCTAATTCAATACCACCGGATACTTTACTCTTCCAAAGTATCGCTGTTGATTCAGCTATATCCAACATTACATTTGGAAATCTTGTGACATCTTCAAATATTAAGGGCAACATATTGAGTCCTATAGAAGAATCACTTATTGCAGGAATAAAGACTGGTACATCATTTTCGTATGCCGAAACAAGAAATGATTTTTCTGGATTTATTGAATTTTCATAAGCTGCTTTGCCAAGTTTATGAGACATATCGGCCGTCGAGTAAGGTTCAGAATGGCTCTTTTCAATTTTTTTTATTTCTCTTTGAATAATAATGTCCTGGGCCTGTAATGTGCCTACTTCCTTTATATATACATCATAAATTCGCACTATCTGCTTAGAATATAGGACATCATCGTCAACCTGAAAATGACCTTGCCTTACGGGCAAGTCGTAGGCAAAGTGGAGATCATGGTAAACATTTGCCCCAGTTGTTACTATCCAATCTACAAAACCATTTTTGATAAGAGTCCTGATTGTGTTCCCCATTCCAATCGGTGTCAATGCCCCCGCCAGGGTCAAGCAGATAGTGCATCCACTATCAATCATTTTTTTCATGATATTTGCAGCTTCAAAAAGTCGTCTTGCATTGTATCCTGTTGATCCGAAAAAATGAACCAATTGTGATATAGTCATATTTTTCGAAATAAGTGGAGGATCAATTTTTTTGCCTGTAAAAGAATGTGCGCCGTTCACCTGTAATGATGTAGAAAAGGTATTAAAAATTTTATCTGAATTGATGTTTTTTATGTTATGAAAACTAATTTTCCTTACATTTATCTTATGATTAACGTAAGGATTTTAGGGGACTGGTTCCATAATCATTTGCTACCCGCTTCTCTTCATAGTTACTGCACTCTATACATTTTACCCCATTGTTTATTTTAACCGTATCTCCACCACAATTTAGACACAATGAATACAACAGACCAAAATTCGTTCCATCTACAGCGATATGAATTGAAGAATTCATTAAACTGGTAATTTGACCTCGGACAATGTCGCCAATACGATAAATCGATTTTGCTTTCCTATTATATCGATCTCGATTCCATCCTTTACTATTTCCCATTCTCACTGAAGCGATGGCAGATAGACCTGCATTATACATTTTGTTATTAACGGAAAATAGCTTGACTGATATCATTGATCCAAATAACATCTCCACAAAACCCATAACAACATCTCCAATTTTGGGGAATTCTTGTGAATTTATTGGATCAATTTTAATCGACCTTCTCTTAAAATCATATTCCTTTTTACCCAAAACACTTGATCTAATAGTCCCATCAAGGATGAATGTATTATTCCCAGCTTGGAATTCTTCAATTTCTGCTATATATTCACCAGGAAAGATCATCCCAGATGTCTTTTTCTTCATGTAAAAGTAGTTGACACCAGATGTAGTTATAATTGTTACAGGTCAATGAAGAGCCATATGAAGAATAACATTTGAACATTATCTTCTAGCCTTTGCTAAGACCGAATGCAAATCCCGCTGCGAAACCTCCAGTTAGTGGAATACTAGAATTTGAGACAGCATTTAAAATTTGGTCGCTTATTCCAGGAAAGAATGGAGTATTCAAATTAAAACCATTGAAATTAGTCATTAAATTCCCTATAGTTTCTTCCACCTTTGCCCAATTTAATGCGAGTAGTCCATTATACTGCAAATAGTAAAAGATACCAACTAATAATCCAGCAGCTATGATTATTATTTTTAGTATTTTCTTCATAGCGTATCCCATCAAGAAACCCAAGAATCCTCCTATTCCTATAGAGGTCGCAAGTCCTCCTATTCCAATAGAGGTGGCTAGTGAGCTAAAATCAATAAACATCCTAATGAATTATCTCAGAACCATAAATATATGCAATATAGACATTTTTATTGAGATCTTTTAACAGCATAAAGTTATTGTTTTTTTTGAGCAAGCTTAATTGCAAGGATATCTTAGATTACAATAAATTAGTAGTCAGTTATGAAAAAAATTTCCTATACAATCGGTTTTCTAGAATCACTTATTTCCCCAAATCAAACAATCTATTAATAACCTTCTTTTATTTTTAGATGTGAAATTCATAGAATGGTTCCCTTTTTATCAGCAGATTAGAATGGAATATGGATACAGTACCGAAAAAGATCAGAAGGCTGCCGAAATGCTCAGTAATATGATAAAGAGGAAAGCATTACGAGTGTCTCAAATACAAAAGAAGATAGAAGGAAAAGAAATACTTGTAATTGGAGCAGGTCCAAGTCTGGAAAAAAATATTGAGTTTATTAAGAAGAATAAAAAATACGTAAAGATAGCTGCCGATGGCGTAGTTGAGATTTTATTGAATAAGAAGATTAGACCAGACTTAGTCGTCTCGGATCTTGATGGAAATCCAAAATATCTAAGGATGGCTGAAAAATTGGGAGCAATAATGGTTATCCATGCTCATGGTGATAATATCGATAATTTGGAAAAAAATGTTCCTAAATTAAGAAAAATAATAGGTACGACTCAGGTAATGCCAACTGATAACGTATATAATTTTGGAGGATTTACTGACGGGGATAGAAGTGTCTTTTTGGCTGAAGAAATGAGGGCAAAGAGTATTACTTTAATAGGTATGGACTTTAATAGCAATCCAAGAAAATTCTCAAATGATCATGATATTGATTTTGAATTAAAGCGAAAGAAGTTAAAGACTGCAAAAAGATTGCTTGAAATGTTAGGAAAGCAATCTAGATCTAAACTGATCAACAAATCAGCTACAAAAATAAGAGGTATAAACTCCCAATCATGAAATAATCATTTATGGTCCACCAGAAAATTAAGTAAATGAAGGCAATTTTTCATTATTAATTGATGTGAAAAACTATTATATGTTTTTGATATATTGAATCCTGTCATGTCAAGCTTTTCAGAGGATGATATTCGACGTGCAGCAGAAGTGCGTGAGTGGTTGATTAAAGAGGTTACCAATAAAAAAGAGGAACTCGATAAACTTCGTAACACACTTCTAATCGTTGATTCTTTGCTAAAAAAAACAAGTTTCATAACCGCATCAAATCTAGAATCTTCTGCTACTAGTTTAAAGGATAAAATTGTTCCAGAATTCCAATCGATTCATGAAAAAGAAATTACTGAAACCAAACCCGGTTCCGATTCAACTACAAAGTTAACTAGTATGGATAACACTCATGATGATAATCAGGGTGTAGAGATTAGATCCTTAAAGCGCGCAAAAGATAATTTTCTGATATCGGATGCCGAATATACTTCAACATACGTAAAGATACCTTTGGTAAATCTCAATTTAAATATTAATACTCCTCCGTTTAAGTCTTTTTTCATAAATCGGATATTAGAAGGAATGAAGACAAAAGATACAGAAAAGATTCAAAAAGGTGAAATTAATGCATCTGAAATCATAGACTATAAAGTAGACAGTGATCAAAATGGAAACTTAAAGAATATCACAGTTTCAAATTATCGAGAAAAAGAACGCCTTAATGAAATTTTTAATACAGCAACATGGGTTTTTACAAGAATGTTAGAAAAAGGAAATTAACGTAGTTATGGATAAAATTGTGGTACTAGACTTTGGATCACAGTACAGTCACCTTATATGTAGACGAATTCGTGAATCCAATGTATATTGTGAACTATTACCATATGACTCTCCTATAAGCTTGGTAAAAAAGTTAGAACCAAAGGGAATAGTGTTATCTGGTGGTCCTTCAAGTGTATATCTAAAAGGTTCTCCAAAACCAGATAAGAAAATTTTTGAAATGGGAATTCCTGTCCTCGGAATTTGTTATGGTCACCAACTTATTGTTGATGAATTTAATGGAAAAATAAAACGTTTCGATAATAGGGAATACGGTTATGCCGATTTGGTAATTGATGATAGTTCAGACTTATTTAAAGGGATTAATAAGAAAATAAAATGTTGGATGAGTCATGCTGATGCAGCTGAAAAAATTCCCAATAATTTTGAAATACTAGCCCATACAGAAAATTCCCAATCTGCTGCAATAGCAAATCGAGATAGAAAATTTTATGGAATCCAGTTTCATCCAGAAGTATCACATACTGAAGAAGGAAATAGTATTCTAAGAAATTTCTCCCATTCAATAAGTAACGCAAAACCAGATTGGACAATGCAAGGTTTTATTGACTTTTCTATCAAAAATATCAGAAGCAAAGTTCATGATGATAGAGTATTATGTGCCATTAGTGGTGGAATTGATTCAACAACTCTGGCTGTTTTACTAAATAAGGCAATAGGCAAAAATTTGACATGCGTCTTTGTCAATAATGGATTATTAAGATTAAATGAAGAAGCACTGGTTCCTGAACTATTAAACAAACACCTTGATATTAACACTGTTAGTATTAACGCAGAGGAACGTTTTTTATCGAAGTTGAAAGGCATAAGTGATCCTGAACAGAAAAGAAAGATTATTGGAGAAGAATTCGCTCAAGTATTTTCCGATGTAACAAGAGGTTATGGTCCATTTCAATGGCTTGCCCAAGGGACTCTATATCCAGATGTAATCGAAAGTGGATTCTCTAAAGGTCCTGCTGCTGTCATCAAGACCCACCATAATGTTGGAGGTTTACCTGAATGGCTGAATTTGAAAGTGTTAGAACCTTTTAGGACTTTGTATAAAGATGAAGTGAGACAAATTGCGGTTCTATTAGAAATCCCAAATGAATTTATAAAAAGACATCCCTTCCCAGGTCCAGGACTAGCAGTTAGGATTATTGGTGAAGTCACTTACGAAAAAATTAGAATTGTCAGACATGCTAGCAGTATTGTTGAAAATGAATTAATGAGATCAGGTTGGTATGATAAGGTGTGGCAAGCATATGCAGCAGTTGGTGATGACCTTGCTGTTGGTGTACTTGGTGATGAAAGAGTATATGGTCATATAGTAACAATAAGGATTGTGGAATCGTTAGATGCAATGACAGCTGACTGGTCAAGATTGCCCTACGATCTGATATCCAAAATTAGTAATAGAATAACAAATGAAGTTAATGGTGTAACTTGGGTTACTTATACCGTATCAAGCAAACCACCTGCTACTATAGAACCACAATAATTCATTGATAATGGGCTTGGATGAAATCCACTGCTTCAGCTATTGTAGGAGGTTCGAATTCTCTTCTTCCTATATATAATGAAGCATATGCGTTCGAAAATAATAGCCTTTCAGTTGTATCGAGACCCACAAAATATGCTACAAGATCTGCAGCGTCCCAACAATCCCCAGATCCTGTTAGTTTCTTAGGAACTGTATAAAAGGAATTAACAAATAGGACATCCTTCCCGTCAGACCATGCAGCACCGATCCTCGCATGAAGATCGATTTTGAGTCCAAATTCGGATGACAATGTTTTCACTGCTTTTTTTACATTTTCAATATCATTCAAGTCCAGAGATAATCGGGATTCAAGATTACATGCTTTTAAAAGAGAAGTACATTCATTCTCATTAATACTCAATACGTCTATTGAATGGCTTAATTTCTTCAATGTGTCTCTAAATTCTTCCTTTCTGGTTTCTATATCAGCTGGATCCAAGAAATGAAAAGCTTTAGGTGAATTAGTAAATAGATGGTAAGCTAAATCGGTCCCCTTTAGATTGCTTCCCCAATTTGTCAGGACTATACCCTTCGCAGAATTTATTATCTCTAGATCGCTTGGAAGATTAATCATTTCAGGACCAAAATTCCTATTGTCACCTACATCACTTATCATTACATTTGCGTATGATTCTTCGTTGTCATGAAACTCAAATGATGTAGTGGACCCGTGTTTGCCATTCTTAATGAGCAGATTAACACTTGTTCCAAACTTTGAAAAGATCGCGTGAAGTATTGGTGTTCCAATTTTATCTGCAACAGTAAATAATGTCACGGATAATCCCATTTTAGCCAAACAGTAAGCAACATTAACTGCATTCCCACCCTTAATATCAAAAGTATTTGCTCCCCTTATACTTCCACCTCCAATTGATGTCTTGCTGTTAATCAATCTAAAGAGTTCCTCTTTAGAATTTATTTTAATAATCCTGTCTAAAAAAAAATCAGGAAGTACAACTATTTTACCATCAAATTTAAGCTTCTTTAGTTTTTCGAACATTTGATAAAATGACTATATGTGTATATTTTTATTTAAAACGTTTCAATACTCAAAAATGAAAAAGATATTTCTTAAACTATTTTGTAAAAATTTGATATTAAATAAAATAAATTTACTCCATATCCATTCCGCCCATTCCGCCCATTCCGCCCATTCCGCCCATTCCGCCCATTCCGCCCATTCCGCCCATTCCGCCAGGTGGACCAGCAGGCATCTTAGATTTACTAGAAGCTATAACATCATCAATTCTTAAAAGCATATTAGCGGCTTCTGTTGCAGATTTTATGATTTGTTGTTTTACTACTAAAGGTTCTATCACATTCAGCTTGTACATATCAGTAACAACAGTATTAATAACATCTATTCCGGTCCATTTTGATCCCTTACTCTGTTTTGCTCTCAGTGTAGTCATGGTATCAATTGGATCCATACCTGCATTTACTGCCAATGATAGAGGAATTGTATCCAAGGCATCGGCAAACTTTTGAACGGCGAACTGCGCCCTGCCTTCCATATGACCAGACCACTGTCGCAATTCATTGGCCACGAAGGCCTCTGGTGCTCCACCACCTGCAACTGCAACTGGGTTTTCTAAAACGTCCTTTACTACCATTAATGCATCGTGAATTGATCTATCAGCTTCGTCGACAACTCTTTGAGATCCGCCTCTAACCAAAATTGATACAGCCTTCGGATTTTTGCATCCCTCAATGAAAACCCATTTATCTGTTTCAACTTTTCTCTCCTCTACTAGATCGGCTAAACCTAAATCTTTAGAAGTAAAATCGTCTAAATTATTAACAATTCTTGCATCAGTCGCTTTAGAGAGCTTTGTCATATCACTTTCCTTGACTCGTCTGACAGCAAGTATGTCCTCTTTTGCCAAATAATGTTGTGCCAGATCATCAATACCCTTTTGACATAATACTACGTTCGCACCAACTCCCTTAATCTTATCAACCATTGCTTTTAACATCCTATTTTCTTCTTCAAGGAACATTTGCATTTGTTGAGGATCATTAATTCTTATCTCAGCACTCATCTCAGTTTTCTCTATTTCTAGCGCAGAATTTATGAGAGCAATTTTTGCCTTTTCTATCTTCTTTGGCATACCTGCATGTACAACTTCCTTATCCAGAACTATTCCCTTGACTAGTTTACTATCTCTAATAGAAGTACCTGGTTTCTTTTCAACTTTTATATTGTCTAAATCTACTCTAAGTTTCTTGCCATCATCGACACTTTCAGCAACCTGCTTTGCCGCATCAACTACCATTTTAGCTAATGTAGGACTATCATCAGAAACAAGTTTTGAATACATGCTTGTCCTTGCAATGTTCGTCAGGACATTTCTATCATTGACATCAATTTTTATGCCTATTTTTTCTAATAATTCAATGGCTCGATCCGCAGCTGCGGTATAACCGTCTACTATAACAGATGGGTGTACGTCTTTATTTACTAACTCCTCTGCTTTCTCCAATAACGCCCCAGCAAAAACCACTGATGACGTAGTACCATCTCCTACCTCGTTATCTACGGATTTGGCTACCTCGACCATCATTTTTGCTGCAGGATGTTGAACATCCATTTCCTTGAGAATGGTAGCACCATCATTTGTAATTGTAACATCGCCAAGTGTATCTACTAGCATTTTATCCATGCCTCTAGGACCTAGACATGTTTTTACCATTTCGGCAATAAGCTTCGCTGCGACAAAGTTATTTCGCTGTGCTTCTTTACCTTTACTTTCTTTGGTTCCTTCTTTTAAAATTAAAACTGGCATTCCACCAGCTGTTGCTTGAATTGATTCCAATTTACATATCACCTTAGTAGAATACCATAGATTTTATCATGCCTCTTTTATAGTTTTAGAAAAAACGAATTTGATTAGTCTATCAGGACTAGGTCGATGATAATTCAGGTTAGGCCAGGATCCAGGAATCCAAGTTGATATACTATTACATGTTATGAAATTTTCAATCACACACCATAGCAACATGAGTATTTTTTATCGTACTCCATTCATATTTGCCCGCTTCTTATGAAATATCTAGATAATGCTTTAAATAATTGAGCATTCATATTGCCTCTAACCATAAATCTGTCGAGGTACAAATAATTGATTCCACAAGTAACTTACACAGATCGGCTTAAAAATTACTATGAACTGACAAAGCCAAAAATTTGGTATCTCTTGGTTTTTACTGCTTTTGGGTCAGCGGTAACTGCATCCTATTTGACTGATACCTTTCTGTCGTCGCTCCAATGGATCTTTCTTCTTGTTGGTATAGTTACTGGGTCTGCAGCTGCGGACGCTTTAACAGGATATAATGATCGTGATATAGATGCGATTATGGATAGAACAAAGGCTCGCCCAATTCCTTCTGGAAGGATTTCTCCCAAGAATGCGCTTATTTTTGGTCTGCTTTTAGCAGCTATATCCCTATTCTGTGCATGGTCAATTAACTACCTGACCTTGGGACTTATGGCATTCGGCCTTTTTGATAATATTATAGTATACAGCAAGTGGTTGAAAAGAAAGAGTCAAACCAATATTATACTTGGGGGCTTCTCTGGTGGTGTTCCAGCATTAATAGGATATGTTGCTGTTACAACACAGAATATAGAGATAGGCTTAGTAATGGCCGGGTTAGTTTTCTTATGGATCCCGACACATATATGGAGTTTGGCATTGCATGTAAAAAAAGACTATACAAAAGCCGGCGTACCAATGCTGCCCGTTGTTGCTGGCGAAAAAAGATCTGTTCAAGTGATAGCCGGCACAACTCTTCTAATGGTCGTATTTAGCATTATACCTTTTTTCTTAAATCAATTTGGTTTGATCTACTTTGTGACTGCCATTTTGGGAGGAATTATTATGATAGTTACGTCATTATGGCTATTGTTTAGACCCAATGAGAAAGCTTCGTGGCTACTTTTCAAAATCTCTAGTCCCTATTTGACTGCATTGTTTGTTGCATTCATGGTTGATGCTATATTTCAATCAGTATAATTTTCACACTCATATAGAACTCTTGCAATAACCACATGGGATTCTAAACTATAGGGACTTATCGAATATACATTGCTACATGTTCGATTTACTGTTTCTGAAAAATGCCCTCGCTGGAAACCTCCGACCACAAAACAATAATTCTTGGAATTATCAACTCCGTTATTCCGCAGAATATCGCATATTTTGCTTTTTGTTCCCTTTACAGATAATCCAAAAACTAAATCTGGCTTAATTATTTTCTGTATCAAGTCATTAAATCCAATACTCTCTCTTAACTCTATCAAATTCGGTGACTTCTTATTTTTGTGTTTGTTAAAAATACTAATCAACAGTCTTTCAAATCTGAAATAACTTTTTGGTATTCTCAAATCTTGATTAATTATTATTAATTTATTATCAATTGTGGATACATATACTTGTAATTTTTTCTGCTTAAATAATGGGGTTGAGAGAGCTTCAACCAGATCGAAATGAACTATATCTGGTCTACCACGTTTCCACCATTTCCGAAGATTTTGTTCAACCATTGCTTTATGATGATAACTAATGTCTAACAGAATCTCATTGGAATCTCTACCAATCCTTTTGCAGTGATTCTTTACAGACGGATGATTTCTAAGGACTTGTGGTACCAATTCTATTGCTGCTTCAGCAATCACGAGTGAATACAATCAAATTTACACGAAATTAATTTGGAATTATGACATTTATTTCATAGCATTTTAATATAGTAGGACTTAACAACTAGATCGACAATAGCTCACGTGGGTATATTGATTTTTAATGAATAAGAAGAACATAAAAAGAATAGCAACTGAAAGAATAGAAATATTGATCGATAATGCATTGAGAGAAATAAAAGATAATGAAGCATTATCGCAATCTTATGCAAAATTGGCTCTAAAAATAGCAATGCGTGTTAGAATAAGAATGCCATATTGGATACGCCAGCTATTTTGTAGAAAATGTAAGCAATTTATTGTTCCTGGAGTTAATTCCAGAGTAAGAATAGGACGAACTAAGGTCAAATGTGTTAGAATTACTTGTATGAAATGCAATCATGTTTATCGGAAGCTAATTGTAAATTAAAGAGATTTTATCAAGTCCAGTCTAGTTGAAAGCAGCAATTCGTGCTATTACTTTGCTTCAATTTCTTTACTAAGTAAAAGAATGTTAAATAGTTCTCTGCATATTACAATCATTGTGTTTCTTTAAAGGATTTCCAAACATGCTAGCGAGTTTATTGTTGAATTTATGTTAAAAAAAGGATTATTTACGAACATTCGTTTCATTGAAAATTTGTTAGAAATTAACTGATTTAAATAAAATGATTTATAAGGGAATTTCCAAGAATGTTATAGAATATTATGGCTAAGGCTTATGATATTCCTGCCGATGAATTAATTACTCATTTGGCAGAAAATTTAAAAAAGGATAAAAAAATTGAGGCTCCTCAATGGTCTCAGTACGTTAAGACAGGTTGTCATGTAGAAAAAATCCCCCAAAATAGAGATTGGTGGTATATGCGATGTGCATCATTGTTAAGAAAAGTGTACATTAACGGTCCAATTGGTATTTCTGATCTTAGAAGTGAGTATGGCGGCAAAAAGCAAATTGGGTATAATATTGCACATCATAAAAAAGCTGGCGGTGCGATACTAAGAAAGGCCTTACAGCAACTTGAAGTTGCAGGTTATATAACGAAAAAGAATAAAGGCAGAACTATTTCTGATGAAGGAATGAAAAAAGTTGATAGAATGGCTACGGAAATATACAAGAATCTTGTGAATTCAAGACCAGAACTAGCGAGATACGGATAGATAACAATTTAATAGTGACAAGTTCATGTCTGTTTCACCATCAGATAATAACGAAGAGGCAAAAAAACGAGAAGCCGAAGCAATGATGAGACAAAAAGCGCTAATGGTGTTGCTGGACCAGGAGGCAAGACAAAGACTTACGAACATAAGAATGGTTAAACCCGAACTTGCACTTGCCGTAGAAAATTATCTTATAACAGCTGCCTCAGCCGGAAAATTGAATAGAGCCCTAACAGATGAGGAACTTAAGCGGCTATTGATTAGTTTACAGCAACCCAAAAAGCAGTTTAGAATAAATCGTGTTTGAATTAGCATCTTTTTAGTATTACCATTATCTTCAATGATTTTAAGCTAAGTTAACTATATTAGTCTAAGAACTTTTCAAAAAATTCATGAAAGCAGCATTATTTAGAGAATATAGTCAAGATCCTCTGAAAGTTGTGAAGATAGACGATGTTGACACTCCCAAAATCAAACCTAATGAAGTTATGATAAAAGTAGAAGCCGCAGCATACAACTACAATGATCTTTGGGCAATTTGGGGCGACCCAGTCAAGGTACCACTTCCACATATTTCAGGCAGTGATGCAGCGGGCACTGTGGTTGAAGCAGGTGACGAAGTTACAAAATTGAAAGTTGGTGACAGAGTGGTTTCTCATTCCAACATGAGCTGTAGGGTATGCGATATGTGTACCGCCGGAAGAGAATATGACTGCAATGAACGACTCATTTGGGGTTTTCAAACTGGTCCCCTCTGGGGCGGTTTCTGCCAATATACACATTTGCCGGAGGTAAATGTTGCAAAGATACCCGAGTCTGTGTCATTTGAACAGGCAGCGGCAGTATCTATGGTTGGAATGACAGCTTGGCATATGCTTGTGGGAAGAGCTAAGATAAGACCAGGACAAACAGTTCTTGTGATGGGAGGAACAAGTGGAGTTGGAATGGCAGGTATTCAAATAGCAAAATTATACGGTTGTGACGTGATTGCAACAGCCGGTAATAAGGAAAAGATGTACAAATGTACCGAACTAGGTGCAGACCACGTAGTGAATCACAGAGAAGCCGACTGGTATAAAAAAGTAAGAGAGATAACAAAAAAGCAAGGGGTGGATGTTGTTTTTGAACATATTGGAAAATCAACTTTTCCACAAGAAGTGGGTCTCCTAAAAATGGGAGGTACATTAGTGGCTACGGGAGCTACAACGGGATATGATTCAACAATCGATCTTAGATACTTATTCTTCAAAGGGACCAATCTACTTGGATCAACTCAGGGTAATAAAGCAGAATTGGAACAAGTAATTCATTGGACTGCAATGGGCAAAATTAAGCCACTAATTAGTACGGTTCTTCCATTCTCCGATATGTCAAAAGGACACACCATGATGGCAAATGGAGAACAGATTGGCAAGATTGTGACAACACCTCAAAAACTTTAAATTTTTCATTCTTTTTGTTACTAAATGTTCAGGAGTCTTTTATTTATTCCCGGAAACAATGAGAGATTTTTAAAAAAATCAACTAATCTTCTTCCAGATATATTATGCTTTGATCTAGAGGATTCTGTGTCTTCTAATGAGAAAGAAATTGCAAGAACTTTGGTTGCGAGCCACCTGGCGTCCCAAGAAGAAGATAAGGAATCATCCAATTATGTCAGAATCAATTCATTCGATTCAGGTTTGGTTGACAGTGACCTTGAGCAAGTTCTTGTCAAGGGATTGGATGGTATCGTAATACCAAAGGTCAGTAATAGTGAGGAGGTAATTCAAATTATTCAGAAAATTGATGCGATTGTATCCAAAAGAGACGTATCCCCAAGAATTGGAATCGTACCATCTATAGAAACGGCAAAAGGAGTAATAAATGCTAGTTCGATTGCTTCAGTCCATGAGAATGTTGTAGCATTAGTTTTTGGTGTCTTTGATTATTTGTATGATATGAATATTGATGCTGAATACGATGATTATATGAGTTACAATTATGCACGATCGAAGCTTCCTGTAGATGCAAAAGCGGCAGGGATAGACGCATTGGATGGCATATGGCAAAAAGTAAATGATATTGATGGTTTGATTAAAGACGCAGTCAATGCAAAAAAACTGGGCTATTCAGGTAAAACGTTGATTCACCCTTCTCACATCAATCCCGTTCATGATATTTTCAAACCAACTAAGAAACAAATAGAATGGGCAACGAAAGTATTGGATGCATTACATGATTCATTTGAAAAGGGAAGTACAAGAGGTGCTATACTATTAGATGGTAAAATGATTGATGCCGTACATTACAAACAGGCAAAGGCTGTTATAAACGCTGCAAAACAATAAAATATTTCACAAATGAGTAGTGTTAGTCCTTATCGAATTTTTGCAATAAAACTATCCGCATCTGTATTTTATATCTATGGTTACTAATTTAGTTAAAATCTTGCAACAAAACAATCCCGATCTGCAAAAGAACATGGAATAAAATGTGATCACTAAAATGTGACTCAGTAAATATTATACTATTATTCAAGAGTAACAAGGTTAATCGACGCTTATTAATGCATATTTCCTATGGATATTGATGAGCAAATCAAATTTTGAAGACAGGTTGACTAGAATTGGTTAATTCATATGAATGTTTGATGATTGCAAAGACTTGTAAATCAAATACTACAGCTGAGAAGGTTATTTATACGCTAGAGAATCCCGAGTCGATTATTTATTTGGGCAAAAAAGATATTCTGTTCAATCAATTGATTGCTTGCGAAAAGTTAATAGATTATGCAAAGGATAACAATGATTTGGAAGTAATCCAGACAGAAATAAATGAGTTAAAATTGATGTTGGATCTTGTATCATAGATTGCCTTATGATTATTTTGACTAATTCATTATCTAATTAATATTGGGAGAAATTGATATTGTTAGAATATAGTCTATATACTGAGCAGCTCCAACCTAACTTGGTGTCTAGTTCACAATCACATAGAGATAGAATTTACATAATTCGAGACATAATCATGAAACTTGTTGAATATGGTCAGCTTAACCAGACAGCCTTGGTTAGTTTTTGTGGACTAAACTTAAAGAAACATAGATCAATTTTTGACAAAATGGAGCTCAATGGGTTGATAATTAAGACAGAAAAAAGTTTAGGGAAAAGAACTGTAACTGTTTACAGTGCAACGCAGAAAGGATTAGAGTTTTGCAGAACTATTATAGAACCCTACGAAAGTCTTTTTCCAAGATCAATTGACATTAATGGAAGTTAGTACTGTTCTAGATTAATGAATGAATACGACTATTTTGAAGTCGAAGGTTAATCTTCGGAATCTTCTGTGAAACCAAATTCCGACGCGATGGTCCTCTGAATTTCTTCTTTATTAACAATATAATCATTGTATCTTTTATTCCAAGTACTAATCATACGATATTGCCGTAAACCAGCAACAATCCAAACCGAAGCGATGGCTATCACTGATCCGAGTAATATTAATAACACAAGTCCAAATTCATCCTCATTTTCAAGAATGGTAAAGAATGATGAATGAGTTAATAAAAATATAGAAAGAGCTATTGCAATTGGAGCCAATATTAGAGCAGAGATAGATACACCTTTTAGCACAGTCCTAATTTTTGATATTTGATCAATAAAACCATCCACCAGATTCAAAATATCAGTACTAGTACTATTTGATATAATATCTTCTTTATTATCTCGAGGCATTGCCATAATCACCTTTACACAGAACTCTATTATTTAGATTCTGGTTTGCTCCTTTTATGATATTAATATTCTTTTCTGGAGGATTAGTCATCTCTTTGTTCCCAAACAATTTCAATACCATCCTTGATTAAGAATTAAACCTTTAATAGATGAAAAGATC
>JBKPGB010000002.1:0-22876 GCA_046729135.1 Thermoproteota archaeon
TACTACTGCTCTGTCAAATACTTCCGGAGGTTCCACAAAGATGCATGTGGAAGAAGCCATTAAAGCTTTAGAAAGTGGAAACAAAGACGCAGCTTCAACTCAATTGACTGCTGCACAACAGGCCATATCTGGAGAATCTGAACAGGCTAAGACGCATTTTAATGAAGGAATGAAGGCTTTTTCGGCTGGGGATACGAATGGGTCTCTGATGCATTTGAAGGCCGCAGATGAAGCTCTTGGGTAATTCTGACAAGTCAATCCAGTCAACCGCTATTACGGCGGTAAAAGTAAATGCAGTAATTACTCCACCAGTCGCCAAATCACAAAGCGTTACCACTAATAGGGATACGTCTGCATCTACAACCCTTGATGCTACTGATGAGGATGGTGATAGCTTGACCTATTCGCTAACATCTTCGCCCAAACAAGGATCACTGAGCTCCTTTGATAAAGATAGTGGATCAGTTGTTTACAATCCAAAAAGTGGCTATACAGGATCAGATAGTTTTACATTCACGGCAAATGATGAAAGTTCAACTAGTAATACTGCCAAGGTATCAATAACTGTCAGTCCTGTAACACAGAATAATAGCACGGCGGTTCCTGAAAATGAAAACAAAAGTTCAATGTCTAGCACAACATCTCGCTCTTCTAATGAGACAGATTAGATAACCTAGGCTCTGAACCGCCAAACCCAATTACAGAACTAGAACAGGTGAACATGGTTTCTGAATAGTGTATGATTTCTTTTTTGTTTCTCAGGTCTGCATCATTGATATTACCTACAAAGCGGGAAATGTAAATTATTTACTAATTTCCCCCCACCCCCCATAAATTAAACCACCTTCCAGCCATTCACCAAATTTTTTACATTAAGATTTTTTATTTTCAAATTTAGGCTAGATGGTAGAATATGCATATATGGCCTTTTTCAATAGTATCATCTATGTCTTGGAATGTCACTCCTTCATACATAGGTATCTTCATTATTTAATCAAAATTATATCCCTGTGGTAAAAGGGATTGTTTTATTGTCCCAATTTAGCCTCCTACTAGGCTTCAATTGTTCACTAATTGTTCACTAAGAATCTTTGGAAACACTGATATTTTTTGTTAGGGATGAGTGACCAGTACGGATTCACTGGAATGACTAAATCTTATATTTTCGATTGCAGTGTATTGTTATTAGTAGGGATATGAAGCAGTGATCTCGACTCAGACAATGATTTTATGGGTATTAGCAATTGGTGTGATTGGAGCCTGGATATTGCAGCGCTATCAGAGACGAAAACGCAGGGCGGCCATCGAGAGCGAGAGGAATAGTTGGACAGATTTAAAGTGAACTAATTTTTCGCTACCATTTGAGTATTTGATAGTAAAGTAATGTAGAGAGAATTCCACCTATGACTAGCGCGGCACAACCACATATAATCAATAACGTTCCACTTCTCATGAGTGCATAGATTTAGATGTTACCATAAATACTTTATATCCCAGCAAAATTTTAATACTTTAATTTGAGCCAACGTTTACCTAATTCATGTTTATTTCAACAATATGTTAACTTAGAAACGTAATCAAGGAAAGAATTGATGAAATACATGGATGAAAGTAAAATATTAACAGCTCTCTTTTATACTATAAGGACTAATTGTTATTAATGTATCAAAAAATAGGAATTCTAACTTTGCTAGCAAGCGTACTCTTATCAGCAGCGCTTCTTGCGACTCCCACTTTTAGGGTGGCAAATGCTCAAGAGAATCAGACTCAGGGTAACCAGACTCAGGGAACAAACGTCGATAAATGGATTGTAGTCTTGAAAAAAGACAATCCAGCTTTGAAGGACATAGAACAAGATCCGAAGGTGAAGGACGCCATTGGAAAGATCAAAGCAATGCAAGACCCAAAGGAAGCTGTTAAGACCCTAGACGCATTGTATGCGTTGCAACAGCTGATGAACTTAAAGTCTCTAAACGAAGCGCAATAATTACTAAGTCTCCTTTCCTTTTTTTTACATGAGAATACAATCATTAGTAACGATAATGTTTATTTGATTAAAACGTTCAGTTACTATATGGCTAAGTCCCACTGCTGAAGGACGTCTAGTTAAAAATATTCTAGATACATATATTCGTTGATATGCATAGTATTGATCGTACATGTAACAAAGATTATCTCATGGTAGCAAATCTAAGGTCATCAGTAGTTCTGCTAATTCCTTTAATACTAACATTTGTCCATTTTATCACTAGTGTATACTTCAATAGTTTTTGAATTTGAGAACAATTTGATGTACGTCAGTACAGGACGCATTAAATTATTTGGTGTGTCTCCGTATGAGCATTGACATTTAAGTAATACTTATTCATAATCCATGGAGGAAGATAGTACTGGGAATTTCCTACTTCATATTCACAATAGCATCATCCATGGGTGCAAAAACTTGAATACGCTGGTTACCCCTGTCAACAACATACATGTTACCTTCAGAATCTATAGTTACATGTTCTGGTTTTGAAAATTGACCGTCTCCTAAAGCTAGGGGACCAGGGCCATCTGGATCCACGCAACCTTGGCCGGTAGATAGCAGGCAGCCAGTACCAACCTTGCCTAGAAAGCGCCCGTTTAGATCAAATATTTGTATTCGAGGATTGTCTGCTCCATCAACAAGATATACACGATCATTCGAATCTATCCAAAGATGTTCCTGAGGAAGGCTAAATTGACCATCAGCCTTTCCCACAGTGCCCCATTTCCGTAGAAACTTTCCGTCCTTATCAAATATTTGAACTCCTGGTCTTTGTAGCTCATCAACATACACATTACCCTTTGAGTCGAAGCCTATTGCATGAGGAAGGTTGAACTGTCCATCTGCAGTGCCCTTGGAGCCCCATTTTGTAATGAACATGAAATTCTTGTCAAACCTCTCGATCCGATTATTGTATGTATCTGTGACATAGATGTCACCTGTACGTGGCTCAATTCGAACATCTTCCGGTCTATGAAATTGTCCATCAAGTTTGCCATCAGTACCATAATTTGCTAGAAAAGTACCGTTAGTATCAAACTTCTGTATGCGTGAGTTCTCTCTATCAGCTACATAAATATTATCTAAATCGTCTATGGCTATACTATACGGAATACTAAACTGCCCATTTTTGTCACCTTTTGAACCCCATGTTTTTATGAATGTTCCATTGTGAGTAAATTTCTGGATACGATTGTTATCCCTATCACTCACATAGACGTTCCCCACGGAATCAAAGGCTATGTCATGAGGTCTATTAAATTGGCCAGGGCCTGTACCAAATGAACCCCATTTTTCTATAAATGAGTAATTCGATCGTACGTCCGTACCTGTGGTGATATTTTGTGCCGAAGCTGGAACACAAGCACTAGTAACAATCGAAACAACAGCAAAAGCTGATACCAATATGGGTAAAACGAAAATTAAGTATTGATTTTTTTCCATTCAGAGATGTGTGTTTTTTGGCTTTCGATTAGTTAAGTGATCTGATACATCTATCTAAGTGTCGGGTTAAAAAACGCTAAAGTATGCATAATTCCGGAGTAGATTTACTTCATATTCCAGTTTACCTGAAACACAACAGAAGAACCCCTTCGCTTCTTGTAAATTTTAGCACATGAGGAGCTACCGGTAATGGAACCTCGGCAGAAGTCACAGCCAAGGGCTATTTTGTCTTTCTTTATCTCACTTTATCTGGAACACTTGAACTCTAGAATTCTGGGTGTCTGTAATAAAGACCTCGCGAGTTTTGTTGTTTATGGCAATATCTTCAGGTTTATTAAGCTCACCTAAAGAAGAACCTTTAGTACCCCATTTTGCTATCAAATTACCCATGCCGTCAAATTTTTGGATACGAGATTCCAATCTATCAATCACATATACAAATCCTTTAGAATCAACGGTAATTCCAGGAATGCTGTCTGAAAATTGACCATTTCCAGTACCGTAAGAACCCCACGTTAAAATAAACGTGCCATTCCTATCGAACTTCTGGATTCTTGAATTTCCCATGTCCGTGATGTACATATTATCTTCAGAGTCAAAAGCAATACCGTGTGGTTTCACGAATTGTTTGTCTCCTGATCCATGCGTCCCCCATTTTTCCATAAACCTTCCTATATTATTGAATTTTAAAACTTCAGATCCTGCCCTATCTGTGAGGTAAATGTATCCCTGGGAATCTACAGCCAATTGGTGAGGTCTGCGATTGGCTCCTGCGCCGCCAGTATCACTGAAACCCCATTTTGTAATAAAAGTCCCATTACCATCGAATTTCTGAACACGGTGATTTGCAAGTTCTACTGTGAAAACAAAAATCCCTGTTGGATCAACTGCAATATCGTGTAATTGATCGAATTGTCCATCCCTATTACCTTTTGATCCCCATTTTTCAAGTAGCGTACCATTGGAAGAAAATTTCTCGACCCGATTGTTACCAGTATCTGTGATATATACATTACCAAATCGATCTATTGCAAGACTATGAGGATTCATAAATTGACCGTCTCCTGCACCTTTTGATCCCCAACTTCTTTCAATAGTATAATTCTCTACTAGTTCTTTATTTTGGTCTTGTTGTTGACCAAATACTATTAGTTCCGTACCATGGTGAAAGTTATCTATATAGAAGGATAAATAAAAAATGGAAAGAATGATCTGTCCCATCACGATTCCAACAAATGTCTTCCTATTTGCAAGCAGTCTAAATTCTGTCATATCATACAATTTTAAAAATATATCCTCAATTTTTATCTTTTTTCTTTCATTAATTTCATTTTATTATTTGTTCTCTCTATCTTTTGGGTCTGAATATACCATAAATGCTCAAAACCAAAGCCAAAACCAAACAATAGTCGGACCTTCGTTGACAGACCAGCATCTTAGGGTAGAGTTAGTTGCTCGCGACTTTGATTTCCCAACAAGCATAGAATTTCTAGGAAAAGACGACTTTCTATTACTGGAGAAAAATACTGGAGATATATACAGGATACATAACGGTAATGTTACTGGTCCGCTGATCCACATACATGTATCACAAAAAGATGAACGTGGGTTATTAGGAATTGCGATATTGGAGAATGACAATTTAAAAAAAGATAAAACCTTTGTTTTTCTATATTATACACTCTGTACAAAAGATCACAGTAAATATAATTCTCCATGTGGAAATTATGTATACAGATATAGATTCGAAACTGAGAATAATACACTGACAGATCCTAAATTAATTCTAAATCTACCTGCTCTACCAGGACCAAGTCACAATGGTGGCGTACTTGAGTTAGATAAACACAAGAATCTTTATGTTACTGTTGGAGATTTGCAGCCAACTAAATTTATTCAGAATCAGTCAGTTTTTAATACCAAGTCACAAAATTTTATAAATGGCACTGCTCCTGATGGCCGTGCAGGCATTCTTAGAATAACTAAAGATGGCAAACCCGTTGGTCATGGAATAATTGGTGATAAATATCCCATTAACCTTTACTTTGCCTATGGTATAAAAAACAGTTTTGGCATAGGTTTTGATCCACTTACCGCAAATTTATGGGATACAGAAAATGGACCCCAGTTTGGAGATGAAATTAATCTAGTTAAACCCGGTTTCAATAGTGGATGGGAAAAAGTTCAAGGAATTTGGAAATTAAACCAGACAAGGGAGAAAGATGGAATACTTAATGAATCGAGTAAGGAAGTAGAGCTTGTTAATTTTAATGGTAAAGGAAAATATAGTAAACCAGAATTTGTATGGGACAAAACTGTGGCACCTACTGCTCTGATATTTTTAGATTCGGATAAACTAGGAAAAAAATATAAAAATGATATTTTTGTAGGTTCAGCAAAAAATGGAAGAATTTTTAATTTTAACCTTAAGGAAAATAGAAAATCATTGTCTTTATCAGGCAATCTAGCTGATTTAGTTTTAAATGAAAAAGATAAGTCGAGTAAAATAATCTTTGGGGAAGGTTTTGGAATTATAACTGATTTAGAAGTTGGACCTGATGGATATTTGTATGTTGTTTCAGGATTCAGAAAGACAGACGAAGGGTCAGTTTATAGAATAATTCCTAATTTCAATTAATCACCTTTTTCAGAATTTGAATGAATTAGTAAATCCCTGAACGTTTTAACACATTCATTGTAAAGCTCTTGATGAAATTTTGTTCCTTCTTGACAGTATCTGGGATTAGAATCCCCATGTGGATGCTCTATGTTCTGACAATGTCCATTTTGTATCTTTCGTTTAAGATTTGTGATGGACCATGACATAAACATTAGCGCCATCACCCAGACTACATATTCAACATTATTATGATCATAACTAACACGGCATTCATCACCTTTTCTCCTATCTAGGCATTTGCTTGCCTCAACAGGGCTAATCTCGCCCAACCTCCACATTAAAAAAGGAACAAATACTCCCTTACCGCTCCTAACCTTGCTTTCTGCCACGACTTTTTTGAAGGATTGCGACCAGGCATCAATATCTCCTTCTTTTATTTTGGATATATCACTTTCCAGAAGCGAATTTTCTAGTATCCTGTAAAAATGCAAGATAGTATCCTCATTCATTTTGCCCATACCATAAGTTGTTTTTATGACATATAATCCGTTACTTGAAATCAGTGTTCTTTTAATAGCCCGAGTGATCGCTCAACCGTATTGGAAAGACCTATTACATTGTTCTCCGGTAATTAATGATGGTAAATGAACGTCGATAGTTATCATAAGAGTATAGATTTTTCAGATAGCATTTGCACGTGTAAGGAATGTAACCATAAAATGAGTAGAGATTGTTTCAAACTTCATTGTGTCTGTTGTAAAAAAGAAGACCATTCGATGGTGATGGATGGGTTTGAAGGATTTGAAGCAACTAGCAAAAAATAATATTAAAAATTTAAATGGTGACAATATTAAATTTACCTGACGTTACTAACCACAGGATAACAATATTTGAGGTTGGATGTTTTGTGAATCATTTTTGGTCGGAATTTTGAGCTCGACTTTCTTGAGGAATTAAAATATTAGGTAAAAACTTGGAATGCAGATCCGGATTCGCCGGAACTGATGCTGCTATATAATTACGAGCCCGAGGACAACATATTGTTATTGTATTCTCAAACTATCTACTGCGTCCATGATAACTTGAGTAGCGTGTACTCCAAACTTTGCCTTACAATAGTTTTCATTTGTCAGCTTTGAATCAAGTCTGTTCGTCCTTATCAAATGTGAAACCCTATTAACTGCAGCAAGATAATTCATCGAAGATATCCAAGTCAGTATGATTGAACATTTGTCGCAAACTTCAATTTTAGCATTAGCTCCATATATTTCACCACAAAAAACGCATTTGTTATATACTATTGACTTATTAGCCCTAGGAGCATTAATACCAAAATGAACCATATTAAAACACTCAATACATAAGTGCTGGTTACATGTTAAACATGTGTGGTATTCTTCATGTTTACTACATTTTTCACACACTGTCATTCCTTAGAAGCACCATGCGTAAGACATCATCAAGAAACGATTGTTGTCATGAACTAAAGTACCCATCATATATCTACTAGTATTAATAATTAATTATCTCTCCTATATCTAGTATACAAATAACTACAGGCGTGATAAATGTTTAATTATTGTTTTCGGTATCGACCGGGAGGATTTGGAACAAAAGTGGCACCTAAAGAGGACTCTGGTTGTAAAAATAATAATATTTTGTGTCAGTATAATGGAGTCAGTGGGATTTGAACCTTGCTGGTAAGTGGGTTCAGTTATTTTTGAAATTTACATTTTCGTCATCTAATTAAAGCAGGATTATGGAAGATTAGTCTAAACATGGTGTGACGATTGATTCGGGCAAGGGGATTAGTCTGATTGTTCAGATGGGTCTAAAGTATCGATGGCTAACCCTGAAGTATCGTTAATCCTCCTAAAAAATGATAAATTTTTTAGTGAGACTAGTAGCGAGTAACGAGTATAACGAGTGCATCTGATCGGCATATGATATTGCTGACGATTGGTGACAGTTAATTAGTTTTTATTTGAAAATTAGCGTAGGTACATATTAATAGTATTGACATCGTATATGAGTTAGTTTTAAGACAAATGACAATGCTGATGTTAAAATGCAAGAACTGTGGAAGTGTTTCCCGGTGTTTATATATCTGAAGATACTAAAAAAGGTTCCAAATTAAATCCTAATTCTAGAACTTCACATGTGTGTTCAAGGGGACATAAAAATGATTATTCACCTGATGATTATATGGACTGGTCCGGACCTAAAACATTCTGAAAATTAAACAATATCTTCTTGTAATTTTTGTCTAGCATTAACTCTACCTTTGCTTTTAGTCATACTCCTACGTTGAGGCAGGTAAGTAATTCCATGGTCTAACTTTAGATGGCTAAGGAAAGCTACGCCGTTATTTACAGTATCTTTAACTATTAGGTCTCTTCCACATTCACTACATCGAATTATATGCTCATCAATTGTAGGTATTTTTAGATTAATTTCAGTATTGATATCCTAAATGTGCACTGATATGTCGTTTTGAGAAATGACAAGTTGGTAATACAATATTCAAAATTCCTCATCTTAAAACTGGACATGTTAGAGCTCATGTTACATCTTTGTTAAAATTGCAATAAAGAATTAAAGCTCTCTAATATTGCTAATACATACATCGCAGTATTTTTCTATGAGTGTAACATTGTCTCCAACCTCAAAGCATGCTATCTGTGTCGCCACATTCGAACACCGCACGCAGAATTTGCTCTTTTGCCTTGGCCGAGGAATAAAGGAGGTCACAAACTGTAAGGTTTTCAATTAAGTGAACATCCTACATTGTAATTGCCACTTTTGTTGATATGACGATATAAGCAAATGATTCATTTCTTTATTGTTCACAATTAGTATTATTATCTTGCTCTTAAGAACCTATCTATGAGATCAATTTCAATATCTTAAGCTGAAACAGAAGAGATAATGTTAACATATGACGACAATTTATTCAATATACTAGGTTAATAAAGATATGCCTTATGTATGAATTTACGTTACTATTCAACGGTTCAATTTCAATGATTTAATTGTAGTATTTATTCACATGAGCTTAATGAGTTATCATTTAAGACAATAAAGTTATGTAAAAAAGACCTCCCCACATTTTGAAAATTTCAATCGATGAAGTAAAAGAGTCCATAAATATCAGAACGGGCCCGGAGGGATAAATCTGGTTTTTCAGATGGGTCACATTTAGAATTTCTAAGAGAGACCTTTTACAATACTTGATACAAAATTTCTGGTCATAGAACCATCTTTATCAAGAGTAGGATTGAATATTGTAATACTTATCCCCACTGCTTTTTTCGACAACATTAATAACCTTAGCAAATCACTTAACTCTGGAAAAGTTATTCCGCCAGGTAAACGATAATCGACTGCACACATAATCGTGTCATCTAAAACATCAGCATCAAGATGAATCCAGAAACCCGAGAGGTGATTTTCAAGGAGTTTCTCTATTGCTAATGAAGCGGCATTTTGGAGACCTAATTTTTTTACGTCAGTAATTTCTATGGAATTTATCATAGTGCTCTTCTTAATATCTTGGCATCCGTACTGAGCAGATTGTGTTGCATCACGATATCCAAATACTACTATGTCCTGTTCCATTACTAGTGGCTTTAGATCTTCTATATTAGTAAGGATATCATGGCCATGACCTGATACTATTGCCAAGTCCATATCTGCAACCTCTCCTGTTGGGGATTCTTCTGGTAGATAAAAATCAGAATGTCCATCGATAAAAAATAGACCATATCTGCCTAAACGTCTTAAAGCTAGAAGATTACCAATCAGGATACTACAATCGCCTCCTAAAACGATGGGAAGTTTATCTTGTTGCATTACACACTTCACAGCTTCCGCTAGTCTCAGGGAATAAGCTCTGATAGTCCTAGGGTTTAGCAATTTAGTTTCTTTATCGCGCTTATAGTTGTATGGTGATAATGGAGTGACCATTCCGGAGTATTCAGCACTTAATTTTTCTACTAAACCTTCTTCCCTCAATGCTTTTGGGAGAAGTTCGACTCCAGTTGGTTGTAACCCCAGTATAGAAGGAGCGTCAATCACTGAATATTTTCGTTGCTTCCCCAAAGACATCTATCTTTACTGAATACATTGTATTATTTTTCAAGTTTACGGAGAAATGCAATCATTATACCAATGACCTTTAAATAGATACATGGTGTAATACAATATTGGCAAAAAGTGTAGCACTAGCTATCATATTTGCAGGTGTTTGCTTTAAACAACTGCTATAGAGAATGATCGTAACGCCGACTAAATCATTTAGAAAATATCTAATTTAGTTATAATAATAAGATCGTATTGTTGGTAGAGGCGCCGGAGGTTTGTGAATCATTTTTGACCCTAAAAAACGGCTCAAAATAGATATTGATTTTACCGAAAACAGGAAATGCAAATACCTGTGTCCGGATTCGGCGGAGCCGATAACGCTAGCTCTCCAATATTGGAACTCTTTATTCTGAACTTGGTCGTTTGTGAATCAAATTTGATACGATTTTAACACCCACTTGTTGACTATGATTTAAAGTCATTAACTTCTCTGTCTTTTAGTTGTGACTCCTTTATTTCTTGTTGCCAGGCATGAACAAGTGTAACTCCAACCTTTTTTGTTTTATAATGTTCTGTAGATGAAGACCTATTATCTAAAATAAATGCATAGGCATCACTCACTGATGGCTTAAAAACATCGCTGATTCTTGTTCCATGTTTATTATAATATATAGTCATGTCTTCGATATTGGTATTAGTTTTCCAAGTCTGAACGTTTTTTCTACTAATTATCAAAACTCCAATTTGTTCATTTGAATTCTCCACCTCTATGTCAAAAGACAGCCTGTAATCAAACATAAGTATCAAGTTTACACCAAAATATAATATCTGATAACCGTTAGAATCACCAGGCGGAATATTGAATTCATTGATATTTCTCATAACGTGCGGAAGGACTTTCATTACAGTTTCATAAATATGGAGACACGAGAAGATATAGAAGTTTTTGTGAAGGTAACATAATAGGATGGCGGAGGATTCATATCATTTTTGTCAATTTCAGCCGGAGTCTTGACATATTCTCTCTCGTAAAGGCAGAGAGATAATAATTTCTTAGAGTATTTGTGGATGTGCTTTCCCATTGTATAGGTTAAATTGATAGGTATGGCGCCGGAGGGTTGTGAACCATTTTTGACCTAATTTTGTGCCCAATTTTTTTTAATGATTGCTAATCTTATATGAAAAATTTTGATAGATGGCTCGGTTCATCGGGATTCGAACTTTGCATGTAGTAGGCTTCTACTACCTTGGTATTTAGCTGTTTCTATCGATTAACTTTATCCGAGCAATTGCAGCGCAATTACTTTCGTTGGGGAACAGTCATGTCCAACAATCGTGTGTATCAGACTGTTGGAACTGTTCCCCCATCAATCACATATTCACTCCCGTTGATTGATAATGCTCTGTCAGAAACTAGAAATGCGATTAGTTCTGCCACCTCTTCTGGACGACCTGGCCGACCTATAGGAATGCCACCAAGAGATCTCATTAATTCTTGGCGTGCTGTCTGCATATCTGTGCCCGACTGTTTGGATAAACGTTCGATGAGGGCTTCAGCAGCCGAGGTTTCAATGAACCAAGGGGCAACTGAATTCACACGAATTCCCTTTGGTCCCACTTCATTTGACAATCCCTTGCTGTAAGTCGTCAGCGCTGCTTTCGCTGCCGCATACGCCAACGTCGCTTCAAACAGAGGAAGCTTTCTGGATGGAAGACACATGTAAAATAACGCCAACGCCTTGCTGCAGCATCCTAGGAAGTAATCCTCTGTCAAGCCGGACAGCTGCCATAAGCTTTATGTTCAGTTCTTTTTGCCACTCTTCATCACTTAATTTGATAAAGCCTCCGCTTGGTGCTGCTGATGCTCCTAAAACTTTCACAAGGATATCAATGCCGTCGTAATAGGAGATTACTTCTCTGACCACACTGGTGAAGCCTTCGGATGTGCTAAGGTCGGGTTGAACAAATTTAAGTTTGGCATTTTCATCAATGTTTGACTTCGTACGTGCAGTAGTTATGACCGTGGCGCCTCCATCTAGAAGCCGTGTTACCAGAGCCTTACCTATTCTAGCAGTGCCACCTGTTACAAGCGCGCGTTTTCCTTCAAATTCATTCGCTATAAATGGAAATTTGGACGGTATCATGAGTATACATGGCAATGAGTGATATAAGAGGTATCTGATGGGGCTCTCGGTTAATATAATCACGAAATGAATGACACCTAAAAATCACTATAATTGCAGTAGCTCTTTATCCATTTCATTCAAGCACTGTTCGGCTGTGTTTGGTCCCTGTTGATGACCAGTTCTGAAATTAGGACTATTTCAAACATGTCTGGGGATTCTCACCGTCAGGATAGATTTTGTGAATCATTTTTGACACAAATTTCCGGCCCGGAGGGATGGTGACGATATCGGTTCTATATTGGGATTCTTTATTCTAAAATGGATTAGTTAGGTTTAGAGTCCATAGAAGTAAACTTTGCTGACTTAACTGGATTTAAGAGATTTCATATCGATGGAAAAACGATACTTTACATTAGACTTGAGTAGTCTCTCATAAGCCTCGTTAACCTTCTGGATTGGGATGACTTCAACGTCTGCAGTAATGTTGTGTTTGCCGCAAAAGTCGAGCATCTCCTGCGTTTCGGAGATACTGCCTATGAGTGAGCCCGAAATGCTGCGACGCTTGAACAAAAGTCCAAAGGCAGAGACGGCGTGAGGCTTATCTACACCGCCGATAAGGGTGATGTTGCCATCACGGCTAAGTAATTGTATATATGCGTTGACGTCGTGCTCAGCAGAAACAGCGTCGAGGATAAAGTCAAAACTGCCGGCGTGGTTGTTCATCTGGTCAGCATCGCGGGAAAGTACAACTTCGTCGGCGCCCAGGGAAAGCGCATCATCCTTCTTGTTAGGTGAGGTGGTAAAGACAACGGTGTGGGCTCCAAGTGCATGAGCAAACTTCACGGCCATGTGGCCCAGTCCGCCAAGACCGACCACGCCAACCTTCTTACCCTTCGTGACTCCCCAGTGACGCATGGGTGAGTATGTTGTGATTCCTGCGCAGAGGAGAGGGGCGGCTCCGGCGAGATTGAGATTGGAAGGGACACTAAAGACAAAGTGCTCTTTGACGACGATACTCTCAGAGTAGCCACCGTAGGTCACGCCCCCTAGGTGCACGTCGGGTGAATTATAGGTGAGAATCATGTTGGGGCAGAACTGTTCAAGACCAGCCTGACATTCGGGACAGGAACCGTCGGAGTCAACTAGGCAGCCAACCGCGGCGATGTCACCGGGCTTGAACTTAGTGACTGCAGAGCCGACTTGCGTGACACGACCAATTATTTCATGGCCTGGAATGCAGGGATAGACAGTCGGCATAACGCTCCACTCATTCCTAACTTGGTGGAGGTCAGAGTGGCAGATACCGCAGAAAAGGATTTCGAGCCGAACGTCGTGTTCGCCGGGATCCCGCCGAGTGATTATGGTTGGAGTAAGCGGTGATGTTGGACTTCCAGTCGAATAAGCCTTCGCATTATACTGGCCATATGATTTAGAGTCAAGCTGAGTTGTTGACATGGCAATCCGCTTCTAAATAATACAATTTAAGTATTTAAGGAATATTGGCGTTATTGTCTTTGCTATTTTTTACATTTGTTTCAAAATCCGTGTGGACCAGTTCTTGCAGAATTTAATTGCTCTACTTATTCATGCATAACAAGCATTTTTAATTATAGTCTTGCAAATCATAGATGGTAATTCCATGGTTTTGTTATAATCCATTGGTAAAGATGGATATTAATGTAAATTATGAAATATGTTTTTATGCCCGAACGATATTTAGATGAAAAGAACTAAAGTCTTCAGCCGTCGGCATTAGTTCCCTGCATAACAATTGATTAATTTAATACTATTAATTTACCTTTAAAGCCATGACATGTGGGTTAGAAGTGAAGCTCACGTTTCCAACTCATCATATTAAATGCTTAAATCTGAATGTTACGATTCAGGAGTTCTGAATAATATGAATAATATGAATAATAATAAAGTAAAAATCGTTGAACCCAACAAAGGAAAACATATGGCTGTAGCTGCTCAGATTAATACCATTGTTGCTTCAAAGGAAGACACAGGTGGAACATACAGCTTTATTGAATGTAGAGTTTTTCCGGGAGTCGGTCCTGTCCCACACATTCAAACACGTGAACATGAAGCTTTTTACTTAGTTGAAGGTCAATTAACATTCACGGTGGACAAAGAAAGAATTGAAGCTAAAGCTGGAACATTCATTAATGTTCCGCCAAATATTTTGCATACTTTCAAAAATGAAACTGATGAGATTGCGGTTTTCGGGTTTTCAACTCTTACATAAAATATTGGTTACAGAGTAGACATGAGTTCTATTACAAATACAAGTTCATTTCATAATCCTAAATATGCAGAATGTATTGAAGCCTGTAATCATAGTGCCAATTCCTGTGAATATTGTGGCACCCTATGTTTACGAGAAGCTAATAATACGCTTCTGGAATGTGTAGAGCTCTGTTTCTATTGTGCTGACGTATGCAGATTTTCATCTAAACATATGTCTCGTGACAGCAACCGTGTAAAAGAATTCTGTGACTACTGTACCAAAGTATGCGAAGATTGTGCTGAGGAATGTGATGAACATGGTATAGACCATTGTAAACAATGTGCAAAACTATGTCGAGATTGTTCAAAAATATGTAAAGAAATGGTTGCGAAGTAAAGGAAGTAATCTAAAAAATTAAAATAAGGAGTTAACCCTAAGGTTTCACCGCCGTTACGCTAATACTGTTCGTGTTAATGGTATGCTAAAATCAGTAACAACTCGGAGGTTTGTGAACCATTTTTGACACTAAAAATAGGTTCAAAATAGACTATGATTTTACTGAAAACAGGAAAATCAATACTAATGTCGGCTTCGGTGGGACTGATAACGTTAGCGTTCCTATTTTGTAACCCTAGTTCAAAGTTCGGTATTCATTAATTGGGCTCTATTCCATCATTGCTTTGCTATTATCGTTATTATTAATGATTTTAGCCAAAAAAAACTATGGAGAAAGTGCAAAGGGGATACTCAATGGTAAAACACACCAAATTAACACTTAAAGTAAGGATATACTATAAGGATAAATACGATGGCTCGCTCTTTCTCTCATAATGAAAAGCACTAGAATGCAATCACTTACTCTAGCAGCAATCTTAATTGCGGCAGTGGTATCGACATCGATGTTATTTGCAAGTCTGTAATATTCAAATGCTCAAGAAGAAAAAACCGTGGCAAGGGATTGACAAACCATTCTGCTCGAAGGTAATACACTTCCTCCAAAAGATTACATACACTTGTACGATACTACACCGTATCTGATAAAGCTGGGTCACATTGCTGCAAAGCTTCCATGCGACAGCAATAATAAAACATCCTTGAATGTGCTTATCGGTCAAGCACCCAAATTAAAGCCAGCTGAATTGGAGTTAGTTAAGGAACTATCTACTCCAGGAAAAATGTGCATATACCATGTAGATGTTGAATCAGGCCCTCCGGCGAAAATCCCATTACTGACATAGCGCTACAAAACCCAACAGACAAGGAAGTAAAATTTGGACCAACTGCAACAGTTGTGATAGGCGTGAATGAAATATCGCCACTTACACCAGCAGGTGAATCCATGGGAAATATGTCAATGGGTAACAGTACAGGCTAAACAACCTTTGGGATGTGCTGACTTATAGCATGTCCCTTTTTATTTCGAAGTAAGTTATTTTTTGGTTGGTCGAAGTTATTGGCACTTTCATAGTAGTAGTGACCGCTACTGGTTCTATTAATTGGTATTTATCTTTTTATTCTGAAACATGACTTGATACTGCATTTTAGATTCCAAAAAAAAATTAGTTATTTTGCTGTCTCGTTCGATGCCAAATGTTCTATAGCAGACCCATGGACTGTTATGGTTACAGAATAGCCACCTCGATTAAAATTCAAAGTTTCAGATAACAGACTTGGATTAAAAGAGATTGTAGTTGGGGTTGAAAATAGGGATTGGAGCAAAGCTTACAAATTGCAGGATATAGAGAAATTGAAAGTAATCAATGACCAATTTAATAATAAATCAGTAACACTTTTTTCATTGCATCCCATAATGGCAAGGTTATTTGATCCTTTAGTGAACGGACAGACGTTATTATTCAAGTATAACTTTACTAATATTACCTTTACAGATAAGCAAACAGGGAGTCAATGGGATTTTGAAGGGAAATCTATTAAAGGCCCAATGAAAGGGAAACAACTCTTGCGATTACCACTTGACGAGGGCTATTGGTTCGAATGGGCAGCATTTCATCCAGGAACTAAAGTGTATACTTAATTTATTTCATGGGTCCGGAGGTTTGTGAATCATTCTTGACAAAAATTTCGGGCTCAGAGGGACTAGTCTGATTTTTTTTTCATGTGGTTCCAGATTACTTGCTGTATATTGCCTTTCTAGTGTATAATCCAATCAGCTTTCTTATCATAATGTTTATGATTTTTTGAGAGGAATCCATTGTTATCCCTTACAATATATCAAGAGATGTTTGATTTGAACATCCCGTTATATGTTCTTGGTTCTTGGGATGTTCATTTACATTCTGCAAGGTTAAAGGATACCTGTAGTTTTTATGAGGCCGATCATAATACAATAGAGTTTCAACAGTGCTAGTGACTCTTATCTAGGGATCTAGAAAATAATCAACCGACAATTTTTAATTAATAATGATGAAAACATAATAGATATCTGTTATGTTATCTAATGAGGAAATAGAAAAAAGCATTATAGAAGAATTAGACAACAAATGGGATTTCAAAGATGGAAAGCTTGCTAAGTCATTTAAATTCTCCAGCTTTATGAATGCCATTTATTTTGTGAACGAAGTTGCAAAGGTTGCTGAAAGGCTTGACCACCATCCAATTATTACGATTAACTGGAGGACTGTTAAACTTTCTTTAAAGTCATTTGATGTTGGTGCTATTACTAAAAGGGATATTGCTCTTGCTAAAGGAATTATGGAAATAGAAATGAAGAATACGTAATATTGCATTTTTACCCTTCTACCTGTAATATAGGTAACTCATCGATCAAACTCTGATTATGAGCAGAATAACTAAGAGATTGATATGATTCAAACTAAAACCATCTATGACCAAAAAGAAGAATCAGAGGGTATGCGGATTTTAATTACTAGACATTATTCGAAGGGTACAAGTATTATGATTGGGTCGTTCCAATATCCTACTTCTGTCGTAATTCGTAATGTAGCTTAACCAATCCACTTTCAAAAGTTTTAGAGTTTAAAAATCTCAGACATGAAAGTTTTTGTATATTCCTGAACAGAGAGATACCACTACCTAGGATAATAGGATGAACGGACAGGATAATTTCGTTTACTAGATCTGCATTGAGTAGTACGGAGATGATCTCCGATCCGCCTACAAGCCACATATCTTTTCCAGAAGATCTAATTAGTTGCTTTACTCTTTCTATTGGATCGTTAACAAACTGCAAATTATGATCATCTGTAATGTTAGATTGCCTGGTAAAAACAAAGCATCTCTTTTTTTCAAATGGAGACTTAGTGAATTCCAAGACTTGATCATATGTCTTCCTTCCAAGGAGTACAGTATCAACAGAATCATAGAATTGCTTGTAACCATAATCACCATCTGTGAATAGCCAGTCTATCGTACCATCTTCTCTTGCTATATAACCATCTAGGCTTGACCCAATGTATAATATGACCTTCCTCAAGGAAACTAAACCTACTGAATTAATTATCGTATTAGAGATTAAAATCTATGATCATAAATGGACACCTGCTAAAACACATCCCTTCAGACATTTAGGATTAAACCATCTAATTTTCACATTTATTCTATTGATTGCAGTTTACAAACGGTCGAACCATATTTACGCTAAAAAAGTGATACTCGTATAGTCATGAAAAAACTCTATTTTACCAAATAAAATTAGCCTTGGATTTTTTTTACCTTTTTCGTTCATTTTAAATCTAACTTTAACCCTATTATTAGTACAACTGGTCGGATTGTTGGTTCCTTGTTCTATCCGACATCATTCATTGACTCCGACCAGTTGCAGGAAGGATTTCTATAAAGATCTTTTGTATAACTTAAAAGGTAACAAATTCAGGAAAAATTTTGGGACTAGTTTCATTCATTCAACAATCAAAACATACTTCCATATCTAATTGATAAACTTCTTTTTCGTTTAAGTTACAAATTTCACATCAGTCGTCCATATGTCTACATGATATATTTGGATATAATATATCATCGTTATCAACTATGACTTGACGCTGTGTCAACAACACTGGTCAAATATGAATATGTTGTAACTTTAGATCCGAATTTTTTAACATTGGTTCTAGGGACTATATCACTTTCATCCAATATACTAGAACCTTCCAATAGTTATTATAAAAGATAAAATACGTATTGGACAAGATTTTATCTCTTTCTAAACTTAGGCATACGCATCTAATTCATAGATGGATCAAATCATTCCTCTACTTGGTAATAAGAATGGTAATTGAGTTAGTAAAGCTTAAATCTACACACTTTCTACAATTATAGGAATATGGATAATAATAAATTATTGACTTCAACTGGAGCGATATCTATTACGGTATTAATCGTTGCAGCAATAGGAAGTATTACTGTTCTTGATGTATATGCATAGTCATTAGGAAAAGTATTCTTCGAAGAAAAAGGTAAGATTACTGGTCAAAAGCCACTAGGCGCAAATAAAATAAAAATTTCATATTCATCTAATGTAACAATGAATGACAACATTGACGTTACAACATTCTGAAATTTTGTGAGCATATCTAGAGGTAATAACGTAACATACAATCAAGGAGAAGCGGTAATAAAAACGAAGGATGGAACTGAATCAGCCAATTACACATTCTTGGCAATAGGAAGACTTGTGGAGGGAGGTAAGCCAATCTTTATTGGCGCTTCAGTATACGATACAAATTCGACTGGCAAGTTAGCATTTCTTGATAATCAAGTTGGCATCTTTAAGGTTGAACTTGATAAGCAGGGTAATTTGTGAATAAAGAATGGGAATGGAAATAAAAGCAATAATATACCATCAAAATGACGAAATTAAAGGAGGCGAAGGTAACGACAAAATTATGGGAAACTTTGGGCTAGATCGTATAGATTCTGATACAGGTAACGATAAAATCGACGGTGGAATGGATGATGATTTTATACCAGGCGGAGAGGGTAATGATGATATTGCAGGATCAGGTCATAATGATGACATTAGGGGACAAGAAGGCTCAGACAAAATCTACGGAGGATTTGGAGATGATAGAATTTCTGCTAATAATATCGATGAGGACTTGAACAGAGACTTCAGTAGAGATGAGAACGACTGCGGATCAGGCTCTGATTCTGCTACTATGAGGTCTAGCGATGGCGACACTGCTAACTCTAATTGTGAAGACATCATTGACCTTGACGGATAAATTAGTCTCAACTTTTTTAAAATCAAAAATATGAAAATAAAATATGAGGACGAAGATATAAAAAGAGAGTTAAGAAAAGGAAATATCGTTCAGATAATAGAAGATGCTTTTGATTACTAAAACTGCTGGGCTGGATTATTAAAATCTGATGGGCCTATTATAATGAATCGTAGATTGTGGCCCACCAGACGTATGCCTGCTTGCTAACTAATGGGAAAGGTGATCTATACATTGGCTACCGGGTAAGGAGACCAACTAACCCATCATTAGCATTAACAACTATATCATACAGAGAATAAATAGCAAACGAAAAAGGTAAAAATTTCCAAGTTTGTATTTCTACTTTGCAATTTTTGTAATTACTATACCATTTTACGTTACGCCAGTTATCAGCTAGGACTGTCTAACTATTCATAATAAAAAATAATTTTGAGTCTAAATGCTCAATCAAGATAGAAACTAAGTCCAAAGGAAACAATACTACTATTCACGTATATGAAGGAGTTACATTCCTGCAGATAGATGATATTGTAGAAAAGGCAATATATGCACGCGCTGGAATACAGAATAAATTGTTGGGAAAATCACATTCTCAAAAGTGTGGTTAATGGTTAGATAACGGTCTGTTTGTGGAGAATGTGGAGAAATAAGTAAGTAAATGGTCAAAGTAGATAACAATCTTTTTACAAATCCAATCTGTCAAAGATGTGGTAAGAAGTTAGATCTTACTGAAGTTATCTATAATGAGGATCATTGTTTTGACTGTAAATGGAAGTCTTTAGGGCTTGTAATGAAAGGAGTACATACAAATCTATGAGTGAAGAAACGCTTGTAACAAATACATCAGAAAGTAGATGTTCTTTTAAAATAGAATCAAATTCAAGATATTTTCAGATTCGTGAGTAAGAAAATTTTACATTACACATTTATTAAAATTGTTAACTTTATTAAGCAAAACAAGAAATTGTCAAAATTTAGGTCGTATTATTTCATATACATGATCAATATGTTTGAATGATTTCATCCTTTCACTTTTTGGAATGTATAATTTATTAGTATCAAATTTATCCATAACTAACTTATTAACTTCCTCTGAAATAATGATTTGGTTTTTATTCGCATAACCCTCAAGTCTACTACAAAAGTTAACATTCTTTCCCATTGCTGTAATTTGTACTCTTGAAGGGGAATTCCAATAACCAAAAATAACATCTCCTACATGGATAGCGCATTTTAAATCAATCTTAGTATATGGTTTAAAACCAAAATAATTATTCCATAGTTCAAGATGCCTATTTTTTATATCATCAAATATTTTCCTTAATTCAATGGCAGCCAGAACTGTTCTTTTTGGAGCGTCATCAAATTTTATATCTTTAATACCAAAGTAAGCAAAAATTCCATCACCTATAAATTTGTCCAAAATTCCATTATTGTTGCTGATAATTTGCGAGGCTGCATAATAGTATTCTTTTAAAAAGAGTAAAAGTTCTTCCTTTCTTCTCCCTATGGCAAGCTCATTAGTAAGGTCTGAGAAATTACTAATATCCCAAAATACAATGATCAGTCTATTGACTTCAATTCCATAGGAACGTAATGATTTCAGTTCATTAAATATATATGGATCAAAAAATAAACCAAGTTTTTCTTTATCATAAGTATCATCTACGCCTATTATTTTTTCATTAGACATCGTCTAATTCAATCTCCAATTTTTTATTCTCTTCCATCTAATTGACTTAACAAATGCTGATGTCGAATATTGAATCTTTTACTAAGACATGTCAGTCTTTCAGTATTGCTCATATCACTATACTTTTGAACAAATATAGATATGCTGTTATGTTCTTTCAGACCTTCCATAGTATGTTCTTTACAAATATAGTCAATTTGTGAATAGTCATAATTAAATGTCAATTCTTTCGATTCTCCTGGACCTATTTGTAGTTGTTCTACGATTTCAACTTTTGAAAGATCTTCCACCAGCCCAAAAAAATATAAATTATGAAAATCATTACTTACATTTATCCATTTAACGTTATCTCCCTTTTGTATTTTAACAACTTCTGGAATAAAATTTCTTATTTTTTCATATGGCATAAATTCTGGAATGATAACCGAATGGTTCATACTAATACTATAGTATTTATTTAATAATAAAAATTTAGTTTCTTTTAAAAAAGTGTAATTGAATGAAATGAAATGAATTTATCTATTTATTTATTTAATATTATACCCTAACCGAATAATTATTGTGAATTGTTTACAATCACAGACCTTGCAGAAATTGTTACTGTTTTCGTAATCTGATCTTTGGCGTACGGTAAAAAAATGCTGATCTTTTTCATGACCACAAGTTGAACACTTTTGTGAGGACATAAGACATTTTATTCATGATAAGTATTAACCTTTATTTCGTTACTACAAACTTGATAAAATATCCAATCTATGAGGATACTGTCTTTTCGACTCTTTGGCCTTTAATGCATAGAGAAAATTTTCATATGGTGTTAATGTCACAAATTGAGTTTGCATTGTACGTTAGTAATCCATTTACGATATAAATACATGTATTTACATGCGGGCCCGGAGGGATATGATTGAATATTGTATCGGAACATAATTAGAATTTCTATGATGATTATTGCAGATAGTAAATTCTATAAATATAATAAAGCAAGTTGCTAATAATTTTATTCGTTTATTATTGTTTGCGATTTCTTCCGTTTCCAACCCTTTTCTAAGAAATAATCCGTCTTAAATCTAGCGTCACCTTTGAAATCGTACCAATTTCCTTCCCTGTCATCATATCGAAAACGAATTTTCCCACTACTTGTCGACAGATACATAATCTCAACCTGATTGTTACCTTTTTCTAGCATCTCTATGTACATTTATTATCTCGCCTACGGATAGATTCGCCTATGGATAGATTCGAATAGTTCTTGACTTTCGTCTGACATTAAATTAACATGCTCGACATACTTTTTTAGTGTTGACGTGCAGAAGTAAATAAACCGTTACATACCTACGAGTCACAAAAACAATAGGTATTTACAAAAATTAAATGTTCCCTGCATTACACAGTGACTACACTTTTCTAAATTCTGGACAGACACACCTCTTACAAGAATGTGCAGTTTC
>JBKPGB010000003.1:0-33804 GCA_046729135.1 Thermoproteota archaeon
AATAATAAAAAATAAAAGATTAACGCGTCCATTATAAATACAAAGTAAAGAAAAGGACACCATCAAGTTTGAAACTTTAGGAGATCCACAAATGATAAAAATTCAACTGATGAATCCTAGTGAGAGAACATTTAGGGCACCAAATACTAGTAACAAAATTCCGAATTTTTTAATATATGATTTTTCCCTAAAACCTTAATTATTATATCCACTAGAAAAACGTTAATGAACAAGAAAGGAACTCTTGGGATGATAATAGGATTGTCAGTTGCACTGCTTGGATCAACAATAGTAGATACGTATGGCGCACAACACGTCGAAGCGGCAAAATCAGGTTTGGCGTTCTTGTGGTGTTATTCTACCCCGAATAGCCCGAATGATTTCCTGTGCTACACTAACCATGGAGAGTGCAGTATTGTCCAGTCAGCAGATGATGATGCAAAAAGTGACTGTCTCAGAACGAAAAACGGTTCCTAAACAACAAGTTATAATTTCAAGGACCTAATTGCACACTTGCCCCTCACTTTTTTTATTTACGATGGCTCTTCTATATCTCCCGATTTTGATATTAAATAATAATAGACTGGTTCAGTTCAATTGAGTAGTACTTGCGAAGTGATAGAGCAAGAGTTCACAATGTATCTTAAGGCGAGACAGACCGCAATGGATAGTAAGATTCTATTAGCACCGGTTGATAAGCAATGAAACAAAGTGGAAAGTCTGTAATTTAACTAAGTGTATATACATTTCGAGTATAGAATTACTTAGAATTTATATCCTGAATAATATTAGGATTTTTCCCTCCAAATTCATATAAACCAAAACCTTCTGTAGGAACTAAATGATCTTACGTTCAAAGATCTTACTTCTCCTTTCAATAGTTCTGTTGATCGGAGCGATAGTTGGTGTAAGTGCGGCAGCAATAGCATTCGCCGATGACCCATTCAAAAATAAAGGGGGGATTGACGATGATCGTTTCCCTGTTGGCTATGTTGACAAATTAAAGGTTATATTTGCTAATATTGGATGATGAAAAACTGCTCCCTCTCCTCTGTGTGACTTCCGTTTTAAATTGAATAGTTTTATCATAAACCGAGTTAAGTAGATTATTTAAGCGACCTACTGCTACATCTATTAATACAGCTAGTGGACATTGGTCGTTTCTTGTTCATCGCAAAAATGACTTTTCCCACTGGCTGTTAATTTTTAGATTGGTTCGGGTCTATTGAACCAAAGCACCCAAACACCAACCAAATCATCTGTCAAGCGCTGCTAATGGTATGATAGATGATAACATCATATCTTAGAAAATCTATTTAGAATTTCTAATACAGATATCTAATTGGCGGGCGGAAGTTTATCCTATTTTTTAGAATAACTTACTCCCGTCTTAGGGAAGAATTCTTCATTCTCCTTATTTATGTGACGCATAGAATAAAATTACAGCAACTAGTGGCTGATGGGGTTTCCTAAACACCGTATTAACCACTAGTTGCCCATTTCGTTTTTGGTTTTGAGATATTAATCCTTTAATTTATTATATCCCTACCTAGTTTCTTTCCTAACTAACTGCTAGAATCAGTTTCCACGTTTACTGGGGGTATTTTTTCTTCTAGTATAGTAACTAACGCTACAAAAATCGGTAATGAGTCCTTAATGTAGGTCATTAGGCTCACGCTTGTTATATAGTTCCCATAACCTTGCAAGAATTTGTTAACATCGTTTTCTAGGTTTTGGCTGTCATGATTCTTAAATATTTTTATCGATGTCATATTATATCATTAAAATGGATGTATTAATAGATATATTCTGAATGTCTCAGTTATACTGTTGCAGGAACTATGGCTTGTAGACCTATCTTAATTCATGTAATCCTTATCTCGACTGTATTTGAACATTATAAGCAATTAAGAAAAATTGTAAAGGAACACCTCTGTTCTAGTAGTAACTAAACTTAGATAATCAATTTTTTTATATTATGTTAATGACAACAAAGTACTATCGCTTAACGTAGGTATTACCTCAGGAATGATTGAGAAACTAAAAAATCGGCGGATGATGCGGGAGTTTAGGGGTATGAGACATAATACGGACTTTTCGTGCTGTGATGAATTATTAGAACAGTTAAAATTCGAAGGATTCACTCTTAAAGAAGAAATACAGATAGTAGACTATAAATTCTGTCCTTTCTGTGGAAAGAAGTTAAAGATGTTAATTTAAATCGGTTGCAATGACTGAAAAAATCAAATGTCCTAAATGTGGATATTTAAACATGAGTTGGAATTCTTTGTGTTGTAAATGTCGTCAAATATTAAAGGATGAATGATATAAAGGAATGACAGGTCATGATCTCTCCAAATAGACCATTAGTTTTTTTGATTTTGGTGACAATAAGTAATATCATTCTATTGTAGTAAATGCAGTTTTCTTGTCTTCCAACTAGAGAACGAACACAAGGATATATGTGATGAATGTCGGGAAAATATAGAAAGAAGAAGACATTTTAGACGATCTTATCAAAGTGTTTATCACAAAAATACTCTATGAGATCTATGCCGTCCAGTTTAAAAGTTAATTTGTATAAAAAGATCTTGGCATATATGAGCCAATTTTATATTTACGTTGTATAATTTTAAACCTCTCCCTTAGTTGTAGCCCTTCCGACTTACGTTTGCATTAACGACAAATAGACTTATTCCAAAGATAACTTAGGTAAGGCAGGTTCTTATATTTAGTAGCAGAACTCTGAGTACTCATTTCGAGACAAATAGATACCTGCCGGTGGGAGTCTCTTATCAAAATCCGTTAGTCCCACCGGTATTTACTAAAATTATTTATATTTTGTTGGTCATATCCCATCGACGCAAGTCAAGTCAATATCATTGGGCTGGTGGGACTGCTTTCCCAGAATTTGACATTAGTCCCACCAGTGAATTATTTTAAAGTTTGTTGTCAATAAATGAACAACGTAGGAGAACTTCAGACCATCGTACGTTCGCTGGTGGGATTATCTTCGTCCGTTATCACGTACGGCTCTAATCCCGCCAGACGTTAACTTATTCTTAAACTTTGTTGACAATATCTAATTGGTAATTTTATCTAAATGATTTTCAAGATTGGCAGCAAGATCTTGCCCATATCCCTGTTGATTTTTTCTAGCTATTCAATTAGTCATTTACATTTACAATTAGGCAATGCACAAATTGAGAATTGGAAAAGATATAACGACCCAGGCCAAAAATTTACTTTTTTGTATCCTCCTACTTGGGTCGTTAATAGTACGCGGCATAACGATATTAATGGTTTTACGGAAGTGATTCTTACGAATCCAAATTCGACCAGAATGAAAGTTTCTGTAATAGATACTCCAAAAGACTCGTTACTGGATTCTAACACAGATAAGCCAGTGGTCCCGTCAAGGGCATTAGCAACCCTGAAGGATCAAGTTAGCGCCGATTACTTTTTCTTCAACAGTACTGGTAAATTTCCACACAAATATTCCATTCAAAACTACTCATCTGCAAGTGATATAATAGACTTTGAAAAGATTAAAGGACAACCAGGAAAGATGTTATGTGTCCTTGCTAAAATAAGTGACAAAGATACTTTAGTGTTTTCGTTATCAGATAGCAAAAGGACATTTTACAAATCGCTCTCGAATGCATCCCAGATTATAAAGTCTATTTCTGTTTCAACCTAATAATAACGAGTAAGAATTTAAAATTTAATGACTATGTAGGTATTTGTGATTTATGTGCATTGTATAGTAACAAGAATAAGAATAAAGAACTAGCCTAAGCCTTTAATCTATTGTATTTTCTTTTCAGTTGTTTCACATCTTTTATTATTATTTCAAATCGAGATTTTTCAATTTTCAGGGTTTCGATTGTTCTAAGTTGCCTATTAGATGGATCTATTGTTAAATTATCAATTCCCTTTTCATATTCATGTTGTAAATATTATTCTGATGTTTTAACGTAGGCGGCATCGTTGGCTTTCAGGCCATGCCCTTCTAGTCTCCATCTCAATTCGGGTTTTACATTTGGTTCTGCTTCTACTAGTTGACAGGAGAAAAATTTGCGAAAACCATGACAGATTGGAACATCTTTTCTAATCGCTGCGCTGTTTTTTCCTGACTCTAAGACTTCTTTCTGTCTTATCCCTGAACGTTCAGTAAGATCGATTAACTTCCTGGTTAATGTATTTGCCTTTACTCGCTTGCATTTTGATATGGCAAACGGGTCTCTTATGTTAAATTGTTCTCTTATTAAAAAGCAATCTTTGGTTAATCTTTCACCTTAACGTTCTCGCATCTTCAGATAATTGTGAATTGCGGTAGTGCATTCAGTAGTGGTAAAAGTAACGTATTCATCATTTGTATTTTCATAACCTGTAATTTTATGAATTGGTAACTCCGATCCTGATTCTGTCTACACTTGTTCAATATTCCCTAGTCGTAAATCAGGAATAGCCCCAATTCTCATACCAGTTGATGCCAATAGCAGTATCACGACCCGCATCCTTTCATCAGCAATTTCCAATAATTTTTGAATCTCTTCATATCTATATGACCTATCCTTTTTTGATTTCTTAAACTCTGGTAAGAATTGACTTATTTTATTTGTATTTAGGTATACATCCTTGACTTTATAGTATTTACAAATAGCCGAAACATAATTTTTAATTCAACTATAGCCTTTTCCATCTTTCTTTAGCGATATTATATAGTCAATTATATGCTTCTCTACATTCCTAGGTCTGTTGTAGGGTTACATTCTACAAATTTACTAGAACCTGGAAATTGAAAATATTTTTTCAAACAAACTATGTATACATTTCTAGTGTATTCTGATTTGATAGACTGCTCAAAAAATTCTAAATTCAGATTAATTTTTTTAGTGTGTTTTTGCGCTAATTTCTGCATATTTTTATGATATTACTGAGCGTGAGAACTATATAATTGTAGTATATACCCAATTAATCTTTACATTAATTGTAATTGTATTCAGCAGGTATTAAAATATGGATCAAAAAAATTATTTTCCATACGTATTACTAGTTCATGATATAGTGAAATTGCTCTATAATCCAAGACAATGAATAATTTAGAAGTTTTATTATATTCATTAATTAATGGAAGAGCGTGTAAAATCAAATATATTGATCTTTTGACTTTACCATAAGCAAAAAAGATAATCCTTGTTTAGTAAAAAAAATAGCAGTCATTCAATGTGGACAACACTCACAATTCTCAGTTCTATTGCGACTATATCGATGTATACGGAGACGATGCTTCTTCCAGCACTTCCACAATTAATCCATGATTTCAATTTATCATACAACACTTCATCGTGGATATTAAGTGCGTATCTTGTTGCAGGTGCAGTTATGACACCGGTTAGTGGGAAATTATCCGACATGTATGGCAAGAAAAGGATTATGATAATTCTCATTTTAATATATACTGTAGGGCTTATAATTTCACCTTTCTCCTCCAATTTTGTCATGTTACTAATATCGAGAATTTTACAGGGAATTGGGATTTCAGTATTCCCTGTTTCGTTTGGACTGATTAGAGAACAATTTCCAAGAGAAAAACTAGCTATAAGCCAAGGAATCATAAGTTCCATGTTTGCAGGTGGTTCTGTTTTGGGACTTGCAATTGGTGGAACTATCGTACAAGTTTATGGTTGGCGACTGACATTTTTTTCAATTATTCCAATAGCAATCTGCCTGATAATCATAATTATGCGATATATTCCATCAGAAAAGAAAGCATTTGATATTTCTAGGGTAAGAAACGAAGATTCGTACAAAAAATTTGACTTGAGAGGTGCGATATTATTAGGACTGAGTATCACCTCGTTTCTCTTATTCCTCACATTTCTTAGGACGAATACTTTTGATACTAATTATAACCTATTAGAATCGATTACAATTCCAATTACGTCTTTATTATTCTTGATTGCTTTTATATCAAGTTTCGTTACTTTCTTACTTTGTGAAAGGAGGACTAAATTCCCACTCATTACTTCAAGTCTATTTCTGGACAGGAGAATTTTATCATCAAACATCATTTTACTAATTGTAGGTATGTCTATGTTCACTATTTATCAAACATTGCCTATATTAGCTCAAAGTCCGTACCCTGTAGGTTTTGATAATAATCCAATACAGATGTCATTAGTGCAGATGCCATTTGCACTAGTACTTTTGGTTTTAGGCCCTTTAACTGGTTTAATCATAACAAGAATTGGACAGACAACGCCGTTATTGGTGGGGACTCTTGCCATGTCATTTGGTTTTTGTTTGCTTTTGTTTATGAGGTTAAATGAGCTCTATATTTCAATCTATTTGATAATATTATCTGTTGGTATTTCTTTAACAAATGTTAGTAGTACTAATATCGTAATGGTGCAAAGTTCATTCGAACAAATAGGCATCTCGCTTGGAATTAGTAACTTATTAAGAATCATAGGGAGTTCGATAGGTCCAACATTTGCAGGTTTGTTCATGCAAACACACTTATTTTTAGTTACTCTATCCAAAAATCAATATCAATATTTTCCATCTACAACTGCATATGATCTTATTTTTGGTACCATGTTATTCCTTTCGCTATCTGCACTAGGTATCTCATTTTTTCTAGTCAAAGAACAAAAGCGAACTAAAATTCAATCGTAAACTCAATTCAGTTACTAATACGGGTTAGTCAAGAACTTTTATTGTCACTCGTTTTCTATACTTGAAGATCTTGTGAAGTTTGAATCCAATGTAAAATTCTAATATTTTTCCTAGGTATCCATAGGGTAACCCAAACTCAATTCTATCGATGACCTGTGTTTTGTAATCTTCAATCTCCTTGAATGTGTGTTCATGTTTCCATATTTGAAAGGGAGGCCTTTTACTATCATTAGGTATCATTTCATCCACATATTTATATTTTTCAAAAAAAGTTATTTTAGAGCACCATTTTGCACTTATGACTATTTTGCCAGAAAAACATGCAATTGTTCCTTTTTTTAATATTTTGTCCGTACTTTGCATTATATTCAGGTTTATATCTTTTGGACTAACTACCTCAAGATGTTTTATGTCAGTATAAAATCTCCAAACTTTATCTATGTTAGATTTTACCTCAAATTCATGATGAAAGCTTTTCATTTAATAATTGGTTATCCCTACCAATTATTATTCGATTGCACTTATAGAAACATATTGTTTAAAAATCAGCGGATCATAACTCAGTCACGATTAGAGTAATATTATGCAAAATTGTTGATTTACCACAGGAAAAAGTTTTTTCTGTAATTAAGGATATAGGTAAACCACAAAGTCTATTTCCTGATAAATACAAGTTAGTCAACATTTTGTAACATTCCGATAATCACATACTAACAGAAGAGATCGTTTCAGTATCGGGAAAAGAAATAAAGCACAAAGTAAAACACGTCTTAGAACCAAACAGATTGCTCAAAATCGAAATTATTGATGGTGATACTAAGGGGACAATTTTGACGATAGTGTTAAATTAAAAATCTAATACAAGGACTGAAATAAAAATAAATGCACATCTTAAATTTGGAAAAATTGGAACAGTATTTGGAATTTTCGCCAAACGTAAAATAAAGACCGAAATTGATAATCTTATCAATCGATTTGCCAACGCAGAAAAGTGCTCAAGTTAATAAGTAATCCTAAAATGGATTAGCTCATGAGTTCACTCTGATTTTTATTTCAAATTCATGATTAAATACTGATTTTCTGCGTTTATAGTTTTGAGGTATGAGTCTAGAGATGGCTTAGTTATATACAATATCAAAGATAATAAAATCATCATCGATAAGAAGATTGGTCCAGCTCGATTTCTCTAATACTCAAATTCTTGAAATCCCAAATCAGATTATCGGATCTAAACGTAGCCGTAGAACCTGAATTAGTTATTACGGAGTCCTTATCCTTTGAACAACCAGCATTAAAGAAATTAGAATCCGGCATTTTTGCGTACCATCCTCCGTCATCAACCAAATTTGTAACTCTAACCCAATAGTTAGTATTTGTATTATCCAAATACGACTCTAATTTTACCTCATTATTATTTATGTTATAAATTACCACCTTCCATCCAATCCATCTATCAATTAATGAGTTAGTTACTTTGTTGGATTGCCTTTCGTCTGTATATCCTCCTACAAACCATAATTCTTTTTTCCACCCAACTTTACCATTGTCATAAAGTCCTCCCATATAGGCTGTTGCTTCGCATGGAATCCCTGGATTATGTTTTCCGCCTCTAGCATACCATGTCAAATCATTTTCTATCACCTTATTGCTACTATTTTTAATCACTGAAACGATCTTTGCATAGCCTGTCATTTCCACATTTTTCCATTTTGTTTCCCCTTCTAGTGTCTTTACATTCATCCTAACAACTGGAACAGAAATCCTCCATGAACCATCTTCTTGTCTCGTAAGATTTGGATTAAAAGTGACTGCAAAACTTTCATCACCTTTTGGATTCTCCATATTAACATACCACTCTCTACCATTTTCCTTCGTCGGATAAATTTCTCTAATACCAAACTTGTCATATCTTTCATGATTTTCGTTTGCCACAACTGCGCGTAAAGTCGTTGGGTACAGAATTGGCAGCATAGATTGCAGTAAATAAACTGAAGAGAGAATAAATAGAATATAAGCAACAAGAATAATTTTCATGATTCAATTACCATGAGCGGCAATGGATTGTATAATGTCAAGTTTTTTATTTGTTTGTGAGAATCTTATTTCACCTTTTAGGGAGTCGATATTGACGGGATATTCTTATGATCGTTTGTTACACCTGCAAAAATATCGTAGTAGATTTTTGAGTTTGCGCAATAGAATTAATATCTCTTGTACGGTTCAGTACTTCTCACATGTTAGAATATGGTCCAACGGGATCAAGAGTTCTCCATATAGGATTTGACGATACTGATTCTAAATCTGGAAGATGTACCACTAACTTGGCTTTTAAGATAACTTCCAGGCTAACAAGAGAATTGGATTCTGTTTTTATTGATTATCCACTGCTTGTGAGACTAAATCCGAATATTCCTTGGAAAACTAGAGGAAATGGAGGAATATGCCTTAGGATCAAAACGAATCAACCTGGTCAGATAATTGAGTACTTGACAAAAATTATCGAATCAGAGTCAGACATCGCCAATGGTGCTAATCCAGGGTTGGCAATATTTGAGGCTGATACAATACCACTTTCCCTAAGGCAGTTTAGTAACAGAGCAATCTATGATGTGCTAAAGCTGGAAGAGGCCGAGAAATTAGCCTCACAACTTTCGATAAAAATTTTCAAGTATGGAGAAGGTTTAGGTTTAATTGGCGCTATAGCATCAATTGGGTCTTTATTAGAAGGAGATCACACATACGAGGCAATTGCATATAGGAAAGAAGAATTTCAAGGCACGCCTAGAAAAATAGACAAATCAAGGGTATCAAAAATAAGTACAGATACTCATCCATTTACCTATAATAACTTTGATAGCATTCATGATAGAGTACTAATCACTCCACATGGTCCAGATCCTGTCTTTTGTGGGATTAGAGGTGAAGATCCTTTTAGTGTTATCAGAGCGTTGCATTATGTCCTACCGAGTGAAAAACTTGAAGGGTATATGGTATTTAGGACTAACCAAGGAACCAATATGCATCTTCAAAATGAATTATCTCTAAAAAGAATTCGAATACATAAGGCAGGATATGTTAGATGCAAGGTTACAAAAAAACCAAGGATTATACGTGGAGGACATGTTTTGTTTGAAGTATCTGATCTTAGTAACATCAAATATCCTGTGGGGGTGTATGAACCTACTGGGCTTGGAAATATTGCATCGAAATTAATAGAAGGAGATGACATAGATATTGGTATTGGAGTTAGTAAGAATACTTCCCATAGTTCAAGTATTTTAAACGTTGAGTATCTCTCAATATTAAAAATTACTGATGAAACGGTAACTATCAATCCATTATGTACTAAATGTAGAAAAAGAATGAAATCTGAGGGTAAAGACAAGGGATTTCAATGCAAAAACTGTGGAGACAAAAAGAGCTCGAAATTACTTGTTACCAAACATCGAGATATCCAATTGGGAACGTATCAACCATATCTAAAGGCACACAGGCATTTGACAAAACCATTGCATAGATTTGGTATGGAAAAAACTTATCCATGTATTGCAAATATTATCAAACCTCTACACGCTGGGTGGCTCAAATTATTTTGAACGAGATATCATGTAATATTATGATATTTCAATGAAATGACATACGATACGTAGCGGGGGGTTGATTTGAACCTACGGCCATCAAGTTACTCTCTAAATGGAAACCGCTCTGCGGGTTATGAGCCCGCCGGGATAACTTAGCCTACGATATCTGGCTTCCCCACCCCGCTATTAGCAGATTGAAATTGGGGAAATATATCTCTGTCTCTAATCCAATTAAAAAAATAAAATCCAAACTGGACAATAAAAGCTGAAAAAAATTTTTAAGAAAATAAAAAGTATGTTGCTTCATCATAAAAGATGCGACTATAACCATACCCAACTCAAGTTTTAAATATATTCTGAATCAAAGTTAATACGCCATCCCGAGTCAGATTGTAGATAAAGTAAGTCAACGGTCTGCACGTAAATAACATAAATTCTTTTTGTGTCTCATTTCCATTTCCATTTGTGAGATAGAGCTGATTTAATGCGGGGGATGGGATTTGAACCCACGAACCCCTACGGGATGAGGTTTCCCTGCTGGATCATTTCTTCTGAGCCTCGTGTCGGATTTAATCTCACGCCTTTGACCAAGCTTGGCAACCCCCGCGCAAATATCCATCCCATTGACCTTCATTTAAGTAATTGAAGGATAACTAACATCCAACTTAACTTGACTTTTTTAGTTTTCTTATTTTAACTCTCTTACCATGTGAAGATGGTATAATTCTCATTTTTGCATTCTGGAAGGAATAGACCAATTCCTTACCACGATAGAATCTATCCAAGAAAATAGCTAATGCAGCAATCTCCGAATGCGGTTGATTACCAATTGCTAGATTCACATCGGCAATAGAATAAACTTCCTTGGGGACTTTACTAGCTCCAATTACTATTAACATATTTTTTTCTCCGAAATCAAGTGATATTTTCTCTATGTTCAATCCATACATCGTGAGATGAACAATTATTCCATTATTCTTCTTCCACGAATTTATCAGTGATTTCCAGTCCTGAATAATTTCAATATCAAATTCATTCGAACCTCCCCAGTCATCGCATACTTTTCCAATCGTTTCGAGTATAGAATCGTCTACCTGCGTCATGTAAATCTTTTTACAACCCAAAGCTCTTGACACCAGCGCAACGTGTGTGGTCGTGCGATCATCCCTCACAAGTCTGTGCCCCAATCTAAGAACTGCAACGGACATTAATTATCTACCTTCATCATATTGACAAAAATTATGGATTTAATGGTTTCGAGGAGAACACTAACATTCATTCCTGTCTTTGATGATATCATAACTGTGTGGTTATTACTTTCATTCAATATTCCAAGTTGCTTACACTTTTCACTTGCCTCTTCAAGGTTCACCAAATCCATCTTATTGAATACATAAATTATCTTTGCGATTGATACTCCCAAGTGAATCAAAACAGTAAAACTACTTGAAAGTTGTTTTTTTATGATTTCGTAACTCTGACTGATATCCACTACAAGTAAAATAATATCTGAAAAAATTAACTCTTGGAGGGTTGATTTAAAAGCATCTATCATATATGCCGGCAGTTTACTTATGAAACCTACCGTATCAGAAAACATTACTTTATTCCCCTTGATATTTACAATTCTGCTAGATGTAGATAACGTCGTAAACAATTCAATACCCACCAATTTTGATTCTCCTGTTAATAGATTAAATAGAGTTGTCTTCCCAACCGAGGTGTATCCTATAATAGATACAGTTGGAAATCCAGATCTCGCTCTACTAGTTCTTTGTAAAACTTTTCTCTTTTCTTCCTTCACTAGTTTTTTTCTTAGAACAGAAATTCTCCTTCTTATGTCAAGTAGATGAACATCAGCGTCGTATTTTCCCAAGCCAAAAAAACCTGGCTGTTCGCCCCTCTTTGCAAGCCTCACCTTCTCCTTGATTCTTACTGCTTCATAATGCAGTTCAGCAAGTTTTATCTGAATTTTAGACTCCTCGGTGTTAGACCTCAATCTAAAGATTTCAAGAATTAATTTCTCTCTATCAATGATATCAGCTTCACATAGTTTTGCCAAATTATATTGTTGGGTCGGTTTTAATATTTCATCAAAGATTAAAAATTCAATATTAGAGGATTTAATCAATTCTCTTACCTCGTCTGCTTTTCCTTTGCCAATCCCAAACTTTGATCTTGTTAAATGTTTCTGAGTCACAGTACGCACTACAGAATAACCTGCAGATTCTGCCAACGACTTGGCTTCACCAGCGATGTCTTTTATCGGATATGTAATAAGTACTGCAGATTTATTCACCGGAATTAACCTCAGAATATAGGTTTATTCGAAAATATCTTTCTAGCTTTTCGGTTAATTTTTCATCAGGCTTTAGTGAACCACTCTCTATTTTACGTAATAAAGAAGCCCGTTCCTTTATGAGAATTCCTAATTGTTCATGTGTAAGGCCCTGTTTCATCCTAGATTTTCGGATGACTTCTGAAAAGTTATTGATCAGGATGGTAGAGTCATTGAGTGTGATCTTGTTAGGAAATACAATTTTTTTTGGTCCGGCGGAAAATCTTTTTTGATTATTTTGCCGTTCACTTGATGGCTTACCTCTTTTTGAACATGTCCTGCATACTGTAAGCAAGTTGCCTTCTACAAAAACCCTTTCGCCATAATCTTTTATTGGAGTCCCGCAAATCTCACAAGAAGTCATAGGTGATCTTATGATAAACTAATATCTTGTTTATTTTTTTCTAATCCATAGTTAGAATATCCATCAATCAATTAAATATTAGTAACAAAATAGACCAAGTGTAAATAGTATATAGAATCATGTTTACTAACGGTGCGTGTCACAATCGTTTTGTGAAATTTTCAACAATGAGATTTTTATTTTTTGCCGTATATGTTTTAAATATGGAGAGTAAATAAAACTAAGCAAGTGTTGAATCCTAACGAAAAAATTTCTTGTCACATAGATGCACTTTTTGGTAAAGGTGTATCAAGTGTTCTACCAAGGCAACTTACATTCTCATATTCCAGAAAAACTGGAAGAATCAAGAGTTTTGGAATAAACGATCAGCTTATAGGTACCTTAAGATCAGATGGAGGAATAGCACTTACCATTTTTGGAGCTTCAATTTTGTTAAACGAGGATAGTTTTAAACAGAACTGTATAATTCCAAAAGAAGAAGCTCTTCCATTTGTGAGCGAAGGAAGATCATTATTCTGTAAACATGTTGAGTGGTTCGGTTCAAATATTAATATTGGATCGGAAGCAGTAGTGATAGATAAGAGTGACGTTGTAGTTGCTGTAGGAAAGTCGGTTGTCAGTCAATCACAGTTGCTCGGTAGGATAGGAGACGTGGCAGTAAGGGTTAGAGAAGGAATAAAAAGTAGAGGAGAGCAACAAAAACCATGATGCGCGGAAACCGCGACATGAGACGAATGCTGGACAAAATGGGCTTAAATATGCAGGAACTTGACAATATTGAAGAAGTTGTTATTAAAACTGATAGAAAGGAAATCTACTTAATAAAACCACAGGTAATTGAAATGAAGGGAAAGGATAGCACTATTTTTCAAATTATTGCAGGAGATATAGAAGAAAAAGAAAGAGAAGTTCCTACTTTCAAGGAGGAAGACATTATCCTAGTGATGCAACAAGCCTCGAGTTCAAGGGAGAAGGCTATAATGGCTCTAACTGATACAAATGGAGACATCGCACAGGCTATACTTAATCTTACGACATAGAACCATTCCGACGGACATATAAGTCACCTGTTAATGCAGAGTTAATATATGGTTATAGGATTTTCTGGTACAGGATTATGTCCTCTGTAGAAAAAATTGTTAGCGTACTATCCGAGCTCGAAAGGGACATCGAGACTTTATCAATCAAAGTTGAAGATATGAAAAAGAGAATCTTTACCAACTCTGATAAAGAAATATCACAACTTAGAGAAAAGATAATAGAAATTGCAAAGACGGAATCAGACAGAATAATTTCAGCTGCTAAACAAGAAGCAGAGGAGAAATCACAGAGAATTATGGCGGAGTCAGAAACTAATCTGACAAAACTTAGAGATAATACAAAACTTTCGTTTGATAAATCCGTTAAACTAGTAGTAGATTCGATATTAAGCAATAAGGATGCGAGCGAACCATAGTTTTGGATTAAAAGCAGGAATCTCAAAAAATTTAATAAGAATTAAAAATTAGTATAATTGAATGGAAAGCCCTTAGTGACAGGACCGGATTCAAGCCAAATAGTGGTAGCAACTGTCGAAGGTCGGTCTTATTACAAAATTGTGAGTATCTTAAAATCTATGAATATTGGATTTTCTTCTCTTTCTCCAGAAGAAGCTTCAAGGACAAATGCAAAAATAATCATAACAACCAAGAATGAAGCATCATTAATTAGAAGAGAAGATTTAATTTTTGATTTCCAGCTTGATACATCCCCAGCCCTCTTTAAGGCGATGCTATTAAAAAATTTGAGCGGTAATTATATTGAAGATATGTTAGTCGTAGGGGTAGACCCTGGAAACAGGATAGGAATCTATGTTTTATACCTACACACAGAATTATACAGTACCGTTCGAAGCTCCTTAAGAGAGGCAGTCAAATTCATTATGAATATACTGTCCTGTATAAATTCCAGTAAAAAAATACTGAAAATTGGAAATGGCGATTCGATTAAGTGCAACCATATTGCACAAGAAATCAAGAATCAGAATGGATCGGTAATAATAGAGATCGTTAATGAATTCGGTACGTCGCGAAATATACTGCCTAATTGTCGTCGAAACAGGGACGTAGGGTCTGCAAAATCTATAGCATTCCGTTCTGGTCGTATTTTCCAGGTCAAGTAATCATTGACTACTCTATGAGGAACCTGCAGATATTAAATCAATAATCTAAGTAAGCCAAACTAAAAAATTCTCAACTATTAGATATCATAAAATAGAGATAGACTTCCAAATCAAATGATTTAGATATCTTATCTTACTAGATTACTACCAGTTAACATTGAACGAAACCCACCAAGGGAACTTTATAGAGAAGAAAATTACCTTGAAATCAAATAGAGTTTTTCTCCTAAAATTCATTGAATTTAATAACGGTTGTTTTGTTTCTCTTTCTGAAGATTTGTGCAAAATAGGTGGTCTCCATGTTTCTGTGGCATCTAATAATAGGACTCAAAGTGCCAGAGTAATCCCAAATATCAGAGATCCCATCTTTATGAAGACATTGTCGGAAAAAATATCATTAATGATAAATGGAATAGTAATAACCAATTTCAATAACAAAAATCCTTTGTCATTGAGTGAAATGCAGGAGATCATGAATGAAGTATTAAAACTATTGGAAATGAAAACAAGTGATTAGGAATGAAAACAAGATTTGAATTCAATGAGATCCGTCGATTTACGGATTTTCTAACTCAATTAGAGAAAATAAATGAACTAGTAAGAATAAAAAAAGCGGTTGATCCAAAATTTGAACTTGCAGCAATAGTAAGTAAGTTAGATAAAGGGAAGGCGGTACTTTTTGAATCAATAAAAGATAGCAAGATAAAAGTTGCTGCAAATGTTTTAGGAACAAGATATAGAGTTGCATTATCAATTAATTCAAAAAATGAAAACCTGATACAAGAGAGGATTAATGACGCTATAAGGAATAAATCTGAAATAATAAATATTGATGGTAGTAATAATTGGGATAAAAACTCAAAGAACCTATTTGATTTGCCTATAGTGACACATTTTGAAAAGGATTCTGGAGCGTTTATAACTTCTTCTTTAGTGATAGCCAACGACAAGGAAACTGGAGACCAGAATCTATCAACTCACCGCTTATTGAGATTAGATAAAAAAAGAATGGCTATAAGAATGGTAGAAGGAAGACATCTACACAAATGTTTTACTAGTGCAAAGGAACATGGCGAGGACCTACCTGTTTCTATAATAATTGGAGCTCATCCTGCTATCTCTGTTGCAGCAGCTTATCAAGCTCCTTACGGAGAGAACGAACTGAAAATAGCAAATTCATTAATGAGCAATAGATTGACATTGACTAAATCACCGGGCACAGGCCTCTATGTTCCTAGAAACTCTGAAATTCTCTTGGAAGGAAGAATTCTCGCAGATGAAACATCAGAGGAACAAATGGTTGAAATGCTAAGAACCTACGATATTAAGAGAAGACAACCAATTTTTGAATTAGAAAAAATTTACTTAGCTGACGATCCCATTTATCATGACATTTTGCCAGGATTTGGTGAACATAGATTATTGATGGGACTTCCAATAGAATCTAAACTCTTCCATAGTGTGAAAGATGTAGTATCAGGCACCAGAGAAGTTCATCTAACTGATGGCGGTAGTAACTGGCTTATTGCGGTTATTCAAATAAGAAAAAAATTGGAAGGAGAACCAAAAAATGCGATTGTTGCAGCCTTTGCTGGGCATCCCTCACTAAAAATTGCAATCGTAGTTGATGATGATATAAATCCCAGAAATCCCACAGAGGTGGATTATGCGATTTCGACAAGATGCCAAGCAGACAAGGATCTTTTGATAATACCAAATTCAAAGGGATCAAGTTTAGACCCTTCGAGTGACCAGAATAATCTTGTAACTACAAAAATGGGGATTGACGCGACTGCAACACTTTCAAAGTCAAAGGACAGGTTTGAAATAGCAAAAATACCAGGAGAGGAAAAGATTAGACTTTCAGATTATTTGTAGGGTGATAAAGGCATCTTTGTGATGGTCGTAAATCCTGTGAATAAATTCTCTTTTTTTCGGTAACTAATAATTTTGTATAATAGATTAAATATCCTTTGTTCACATATTTCCCAGTACATGCCATGAAGCCCAACAATTTTGCAATGAGAGATTGGCATCTTGAACATGTTGAGAAAGTAATTCTTCGCTACATGAAAGGAATTTCTCCTGATGCATCATCTTTTGAAAAACGCAATTTTAAAAAGTATAGTACTATTACCAGCTGTTCAAAACAAATAGAATACGATATAAAACATGGTGTGACGGCACAGGAGGTAGCTGACCTAATGAACAAGATAAGAAGTGATGTATCTTATTCTGAAGTAAGACAAAATCAAGAAGCAATACATAGATTAGATGAACTAGAGAGACAGCTAAACTCTCCAAAGAAATTAGGTTGGTAAAAAAATTTATTGCTAAATTAATATTTTAAAGAATCAGTATGTCAGAGAATAGGTTTGTTTCTGGGAATGTAATAGTTGTTTACTGTAATTTCGTAGAATTAGAATCGAAGGAACTCTTACCTCAACACATCATGGAAAGAATAGCTGTCTGTACCAGAATATATCAACGAATCATGAAATCCAAGCCGGATAAATCTGATACGATCATTAAAGTTGCTGCTGACAAGAATATAGGTAGTATGGTAAAAAATGAACTATTGAATAATGGTATTGAAGAGTCAGAGATAATTGTAGAAACCTCCTACAATGGTGTAGGCCACCTATTTTCTGTTATTATGGATGAAATAAAGAAAAGGCCCAATCCTCCGATCATCTATTTTATTTCTTCCTATCAACAAAAAGATATTTTTGATTCCGCCACTGACAGATACAAGGGATACAAGATTCAATTTGAAGGTGCACTTGATAAAAGACCGTTAGTGAATATAGAAGAAGATGCAAAAAAGGAAAAGCTAGAAAAAAGATTCACAAATATTAAGGAAAAGGGAAAGAACAAGCTGATTGATATGCTTTTAAATTATATCTTCCCAGAAAGTAAAGAACGTTGATGTTCAGAAGATTTAATATCCAGATTATCATCGCATAAGAGATATGCGGTCATCGTCTAGTTTGGTTAGGACACTGGCCTTCCACTCCAATATACTGGAGAAGAAAGCCCGTAACCCGGGACTCTATTAAATTGGGGCGGGAATTCAAATCCCGGTGACCGCACTACATATAAGAATTCATATCCAAGAATAGGATTCTCTAGATATTTACAGATGCGTTGAGCAATACATTTTTTATCAACAATTTGTGGTTAAGTGTAGTGTGTCTCCATATAAATTCAAGTAAAGTAAACGCAACCCCAAGAGATCATGCATTCATTAGATGTTTGAATGGATCGACAATGGTGTAGATTCGAATGAGTGGTAACGCAGAATCGAAATTGAATGGCGGCTATTATAGGCTTATGCTCTATGCGGCGTTGTTCGGTGCTTTTTCGTCGCTGCTAACGGCTGGATACATTACACTCTATAATCAGGGTGTTAAGTTCTTTGGGCAAGCAAATCTCTTCTTGTTTAACATTAACTTTTGGCCACTGGTACTCTTGAGTGTCGCCGGTGTGTTTATTGGCCTTGCTATCAAGTTCTTTGGGCAGCATGGTGGATTGGGAGTTGCACAGCGCCAATATGCCCAGACAGGCCGCCTCAACTATCGCAACCTACCAAGCATACTTCTACAAGGCTTTATATCGTTATGGAGTGGTGCTGCGGTCGGTCCTGAAGGATCACTTGTTTTTCTACTAGGTGGCGTTGGAACCCTTGTCTCTGAAAGACTCAAGCTCGAGAAAGATGATGTACAAGTATTAGTCTACAGTGCCATCGCAGGAGGCTTTGGTGGCTTCTTTGGCTCGCCAGTCGTTGGAGCAGTAGGTGCAATCGAGTACATGTACATCAAGGAGCTTGATTTAAATCGACACCTCATACCAGGACTCATTGCAGCCGCTGTTGGTTATGGAGTCTATTTTGCAATACTGCATACGTCCTTTCTAGGCATATACAGCTTTCCCAACTTTGCGTCTCTTCGTTTGGTTGATCTGGTTTGGGCACTGCTAGTAGGTGTCATAGCGGGGGTAACCGGCATCGTGTTCAAAGTCATATTCGGCATTATGAAAAAGGCCTTTGGACGGCTTAACAAGCGTCCAGTTGGTCGCGCTATCGTAGGCGGAGTAATTATCGGCCTAATAGGTTCGTTCCTCCCGTTGACACTTTACTCAGGCCAAAATCAGTTGCTACAAATTATTCATAACCCTGCTACATTTGGTATAGGAATACTACTGCTGATGATGTTCTTCAAGATTTTGCTTACAAGCACGTCGTTTGCTTCAGGTTTTGAAGGTGGTCCTATTTTTCCGTTACTATTTATAGGAGGTACGCTAGGGCTGGCACTATCAGAAATTCTAACGTTTATCCCACAGGGCGTAGGAGTGCTTGCAGGGATGGCTGGTGTAGCATGTGCTGCATTTCCTCTTCCATTAACCATAACTCTCTTGCTAGGACTGATGGGAGGACAAACTGATCTATTGCCAGTGGTTGCAATTGGAGCAGTAACAGGAATCTTAGTGTCCAGGGCACTCACTCCATTACTTCCAAAACAGGGCAAACAATCAGCTGGAAGTAGTAACGACAAATCATCACAGTCATCATAGACTACCACTTTAGTCAAAAACTATTAGTAGCGATATATAACTCATAAAATAGGCCTTCTGACGGTCGAAATTACTGATATTCGTAATTGATAGTCACCTTTGTTAGTGATAATAAAGGTTTTACGCCCTCTGGTCGGGCGCGTTCACGGGGAGTACCCCTTTCTCTGCTGTGCGTCGATATGGACCGTGTTCATGGCTGATCGGGGCGTTCGATCTCGGTATCCATGGTTCCCTGCGCCGCTTCCGATCCGCTGCGACCCCCACCGCGACCGCGGAGCACGAACGCCACGCCGACCGCGGCGATCGCCCCGACCAACGGCCCCGCGACGTAGACCAAGTAGTCGGTGAAGTCGACTCCGACGAGATCTGGGCCGAACGTGCGGGCCGGGTTCATAGACGCACCCGAGATCGGACTGCCCCACAAGCCTGCCAGGGCGATGTACCCGCCCACCGCCAGCGCGCTGAGCGCACCGACGTTCTGGGCGCGCGATGCGGTACCCAGGATGACGCTCAACAGACCCAGGGTGAGAACTGCTTCCATCAGGAATCCGTCGGTCGCGGAGTATCCGGCGGCCACATAGTTGGAGCCAAAGGTCGCGGAGACGTGGATGACGTATTGGAGGAACAAGGCGGCGAGGGTCGCTCCGACGAGCTGGATGACGATGTAGCCGGGCACGCGGCGCCACGGGAAATCTCCTCGAAGGGCGAACCCCACACTCACTGCGGGATTTAGATGCGCGCCGGAGACCTTGCCCATGAACAGGATGATTCCGATGACCATCAGCCCCGGGGCGACCACGGCCGCCGTGCGACTGATCGTGTCCGGGAACGCCTGACCCATAATCCCGGCGCCGGCGGCGACAAGCACCAGGAAGAACGTCCCCAGCAACTCGGAGAAAAGGCGCCGTCCTTCAAGTTTCCAATGGGAATTATAGAAATCATTACTAATTGTAACCATAATTTGCTATACTTAGAGAGACGGTGTATATAAGATAATATTATCGCTAACTAATTTTAAGAGTTTTATATCATTTTAAACTATAATTTTGGGTTTAATCGGTTCAACTAAAAAGATCGAAGACATTTATTATATAAATCATCTTCATGGTAACAATTTTAAGTAATAGTGTTACCGTGGTAATTATGGTAACACTTTCTTTCATAATGATGAGATCTGTGATGAAATAATAAATCTCAGAAAGGCCATAGAATCATAACTAATGTAGATAAAAAGCAAAAAATAAAAAATTAGATCCAACTAAAAAGATACCTATAGAAATGGATCGTGAAAATCTCACAAGAGAAAAAAGATTGCAACTAGGCAAAGACCTTCGGGAAAAATGCTCGCGCAGTAGACATGCCGAGTGGAGGCCTTCCCTGCGGTCATGGAATCCAATAGACCTAATAGAGACTTCAAAGAAAGGCAGAATTGAAAGTCTTGTAGCCATACGATATCAGCGAATGTTGGAATCACCTTTCAAATTCTTCCGAGGCGCTGCAATCATCCAAATCAGAGACCTATTAAACTCACCCATATCAGGGATAATAGTTCAGGTGTGTGGTGATTGTCATCTGTTGAATTTTGGGGGATTTGCCACGCCAGAACGGAATTTAGATTTTGACATCAATGATTTTGATGAGACCTTTCCCGGACCATGGGAATGGGACATTAAACGGCTTGTAGTCAGCTTTGCCCTGGCTGCAAGGGAATTGGGCTTTTCTAAAAACATAGAAGATGAGGCAGTTAGATCAGCCACGTATTCCTATCGAATTCGGATGTCTGAGTTTGCAGGACAGAGTATTCTTGAGAGATGGTATGCAAAAATATCCTTTGAAAACCTTCTTGACTTTTTCCGCAATGACAAGGACTTTGTGCAACGTCTGCGTAAAGTCGAAACACGGGCAGCCTCCAGAACGTCAGAAACACTATTTCCCAAGATCACAAGGGCTGTAGAAGGACGCTTAAAGATATTAGATGAACCACCACTTATCTACCATTTCCGCAAAGCTAAGCAATACCTAGAAAGACTAGGCCGATATGTGGATGATTACAAATCATCACTGCAGGAAGACAAACAAAAGTTATTTGATCACTATCACATTGTGGACACTGTAATTAAGGTTGTTGGCATAGGCAGTGTTGGGACACGTTGCTTTGTCAGTTTGTTTCTTGCTGATGATAAGGATCCACTGTTTCTCCAAACAAAGGAAGCTCGCAGATCAATATTGGAGAATCCAGATAAAAAGACCCGGTTTGAGAATCAGGGCTATCGCGTTGTACATGGACAACGTCTTATGCAAGCTGCAAGCGACATATTTCTTGGCTGGTTCCGCTCTGATTCAGGACATGATTACTATGTTCGTCAACTCCATGACATGAAAGTTTCAGCACAAGTTGAAACCTTCAAGCCTCAGACGCTTCTAAGTTATGCAACAATGTGCGGTTGGGCTCTCGCAAGAGCCCATGCAAAGGTTGGAGATGCAGAAATGATATTTGGGTATTTGGGATCAAAAGTCAAATTTGATGATGCGTTGGTACAGTATGCAAAGAGCTACGCAGATCAGGTGGAACATGATTTTAAAGCGTTCAAGGCAGCTGTCCGTTCTGGGCGTCTGGGGGCAAAGACAACAGAATCAGGCCTTAAAGATATAGACATCTAAAAAAATTGAGAAAAATAAAAGTCAGGAAAGCTTTTCTACGACGGTTAGGTTACTGTTTGTGAGTAACGTTCATATCGTTTTTTATTGTCGTCTAGTCATGACATCAGAAAGCTCTCAAAATAACATACATTAGAAAATTAACCACAATGCATGGTCCAGATAGCTCCTCAAAAGGCTTTATTAGAAAATTTTATCTGAATTACGATATATGACAAGTTCAAAGCTCGTGGACCGCTCTATATTCAAAAACAGATTTTCAGAACCAATAAATCGTTGCACGTTAATGATTTCAAGTAATCGATCTTAACGCTAATACTGCAGATCGTTTTCAAATTTTGAAACAGTCGTGGAACCTCTCTAATTTGGATTCCAAATAAGAACAATACCCGTTTAGAAAATTCTAGCTATAGACCGTAAATGTCAATATCCCTCAAATAAAGCCGCGGATTGAATAGATAATGCCAAGATTTTTATATTATTAGCTCGATACAAAACTATCTTTTGTCTCAAATTATTAATCTTCCCAAGAGTATGTATAAGAATAAACATGAATTATTTGAGCAGGTATTTCAAGCAATATTAAAAAGCGGTGAAGACGGGGTTTTTCAAACTGAAATCTGCAAGGAATTCTCACTGGATAGTAGGGACGGATCAAGGTTAGCTGGAAATCTGGAAAAGCAATCTCTCATTTCTCGTGAAAAAATATTGCACAAGGGCAGATGGACATACAAACTAATTGTCAAGAAATCTGCCATCGCCGAATATAATAGAAAACCAATACAAATCGAGTGTGTTGAAGGAGCTCCGTGCTTTAGCTGTGCTTATCAACATTCATGTTCTTCTGAAGATGAAGGAAGTCCTTATAGTCCGGCAAGGTGTGGTTGGTTAGAGGAATGGATTGTTGCTGGTTTCGAAAAGGGCTACATAAAGAATGAAAAATAAAATAGTATAGTTTTGTTACCTTAGATTGCTATTAAAAGTAACCGGATAGATCGTAAAAGCCGAGTCTATCTGAGCAGTTCCGTTGACATTCCATTCCGTAGAGTTGGTTACAAACTTGCCATTATGTAATTTATCAAATAATTCTGAATTAGAATTAGGATGGCTTAGTAGAATTGTTGACTGAAGTGTAGTAGGTGAATTTGGATACAATTGTGGTCTTCCATTTGGTGGAATATCTTCATATGAGAGAAGTCCATTACCCAAATTAGTATTATTTGCGTTGACAGTGTACTCAATTTTAGAAGTTGACAAGGCTTTATCACCTTGGTTAAGTATCTCAAAAGTAACTTTTAGCGGGATGGTATTGTTAACTAGATTTGGATTTTCAATTGTAATATTTTTGATACTTATTCTCACGTCCCTCAATTCACTCCCGCCTTTGAGGAGGTCAGGAATAGCAGGGAAAAGTACAATAAACGCAACGATAGCAGCAATAGCACCTATAAGGATAGCTCTTCTTGACCCGATAAACATAATCAGGATTATTATGTCATAAATATAATCTTAGTCCAGAAGTCAATTAGTTAATCAGATGAGAAACAGTCCATCGCATAAATCCGGCTATAATAAATAGACTAAAATAATCTTTTGATTATAGGATTATTGAAAATAATGGGAAAAAAGATTATTGCTTCTATTGTCATTATTGCAGTGATAGCCATTGTTATTTCTTTAATCTCTTTTAGTGGAAATTTTCAATCAGGCGATTTTTCAAAAATAGGCCTAGCCAATAAAAATATTACAAAGTCAAGTATTTTCAATCAGGAAGCAATTAAAGATGCTAAACCACCCGAACTATCAATTAAAGATATTAGAACAGGAAATGCTGGTGATGGAAATGGAAACTTTTCAATTATTTTTAATGTCTTCAACCCAAATAAAGGTACCGTTATAATTGAATCGATATCATACAATGTATACTCCAATTCTACAAGAATTGCTTCTGGTGACATAGGCAGTCGGCCAGAAGGTTTTGTAGATTCACAAGATAGTATTTTTCCAGTTATTGGAAACGGTACACTCATTTTAAAAGATAAGAAAATAATCCAAACAAGCAAGGATCTAAATTTATCCGAGATTGCCAATAATATTAATGCCTCAAAATACCTAGTAAATGGAACCTATTTTTTCAAACAAACAGGCAGCTTCCAATCGACGGGCGGCGAACAACAATTCAGTATTAATTACCCATATTCATGAAAGGAAGAAATTTTTTAGAAAAAATTAAATGCTAATGACATAAATCTATGAGGATATGGCAGAAGCATTCTTAATGTATGGTATTACAACAGGAGTTTTTGTAATATTCACCGGTATCTTGTTTGGGGTCAGAACAAGAAGGATTAATCAGCAGATTCAGAGGTCAAGTGTACAAAAATAAATTTCCTGACAATTATTTTTTCTTTCCAACTCCTAAAATATCCAGCATATGTCCTGATTCTTTTTGCTGCCCAAAACATCTTTGAAAATACTTGCATGAAAAACATAACTCGCTAGGTTCTACAACTGGTGTCTTTTTTTCCTTAAGCAAGAGGTGCAAGATTCTTGCTCTTCTTACAACTTGCTCAAACATTCTTTTACTTTTTGAAATACTGAATTCAACAAATTTGCCTTCAGGTGTAAAGTAAACTATGAAACCGCCTATAATGTCGAAAATAAACATGCATGCATTAGTGTAAAGAAGATCATTTGGATGAGGATGTTCAGGTATTTTGGAAACCGGTACGAAATTAATTATCATATCATTTTCTATTATTAAGTCGACAGTAGCGTAAATCACAAGATCGTCAACCTTATACTCCCTTGTTATTCCATTCAGAAACATTGTAAGCGAACCTTTGAATATATTGGTCAAAGCATTTGAATATTCGTCTACAAAAGGGTCCATTCTTTCAAAATAAGACAACCTAGTGCAACGTGTTATTTCTAATACATGTATCCCATTTGAGTCATAACTTAGTGCTAGTTTCTTCGAGATTTTTATTAGTTCGTCTTCTATGAGTTTGTGGAAGTTCTTACCACCGAGCATCGTTGCTCATTAAATAAAAGTCATATTTATATTGCATAGATAAAGTCACCCACTTTAAATTAAATGAAACCTAAGTAGTAAAGTTGCGTATAAAACATTCAATGCCAAATTTTTTGGACCACCCTACTATAGGATTAAAAACCAGATTTTATAGGATCGTCCGGTTTCATTAATTCTCGTAGTAGGATAGTCGCATACGAACCTATTGGTATTTTGAATTTTACCAAAAGATTATCAGAATAAGCGAAATCATTTACTAGTAGTGGTAATTGTCTAAAGCCACCCTCTACACTCAATTCCTGCATTTCCGTAAGATAGAAATCTTTGGGAGAGATATTTTCTTGTTTCATCAGGAGGGACAAACTTTTTTCAAATCTTCCATCTGTAGATTTAAATGAATAACCAGGCAAATGCATTGCAGGCACCAGGTTAATATTACTGTCATCCAGATATTTCATCAATTTACCCATAGTCATATGATTTTCTAACTTGAAGCAAAAATCATTTTTGAGGCAACAAGAAATTGATTCCCCATTCATTATCATACTGCTCAAGCATTTGTTAAACATGAAAGCTTGGTACGCATGAACGAATAATCTCCTTATATTTAATGGAACTGATCTTAAGGCGCTTATGTATCCCTTGCCATTGACAAGCGATCGCAAGAGATTGCGCTCAATGTCCATTCCTTTTGGGATAATCTTCATAACATGTTCATAATTTTTTGGATCATTGCACTTTTCTCTTATTTCCTTACTAAACTGGGTATCATATTCTGTTGTATGGCACAAGAATATTTCGACTGCTTTCTTAAAATTTCTATTGATAATCTCTCTACCGACTAAATGTGTAACTAGTCTTTCACTACCAAAACGTTGAAGACCGTAATAATTTGGAATGTTGCTGATTTCAGTAATAAATTCGTCAATATCGCTCCTTAATGGATTTGAAATATTTATCTCGAATTGGTTTCCCTTAATATGAGATTTTTTTATCGAATGCTTTGAGTATCCAAGTAATGATAAATTTGTATGCGTGGTCTTTCCTATTCTAAATTTCTTGTTGTCACAGGTTGCATATTGTGTGGTAACGGCTTTAGAATCCTTAATTCCTAGTACTCTAACCCTTGTTCCAAGCACATTAGATATCTCAATAATGGCGTGATTAGAATCCAGTCCTTTTTTTTGTAATAGCAATACTGGGAATCTGTAGGAATTGTCGGAGTTCCTAGACATGTCCCTTGAAATTGATTCAACGAGTAGTTCTAAAACCTTAAAGTCTTCATTTTTTACCTTTATTGAACCTCCAATTCCATCAAATTTTGTAGAGTATATTTCTATGCCTGCCATCCTGTCAATATTTGGGACATCTTTATTCATAGTCTGTTGATTATCCAAGTACATTATTTTTTTTTCTTGCGGGACTCATCTGGAAGATTAGTATGAAAAATTATTTTACATCTAATTTTAAGGCTTTTTACTAATATAACATCCTTCATAACCCTTTGGAGCGTAATACTATAAAGCTTAATATATGATTTGGAACAATTGAGATTGTGGATAGATTAGATTCGAATCCATGTAGAAAGTTTGTAATTTGTGAAAACTGCCTCTACTCTGATAGTATATGCATGTTTTATGACGCCCATAGATATTGTGTAGAATGTTTATGTGACCATGCCTGTTGTCCCCAATGCAGCTCAGGGTATCATGCGATCATGATTGCAGACTAGTTGTCTTGGTTAACTCCATTTTGCAAGGTTTACGAATAACAGACTAACATGATGTCATTAGTATACTGGAAACTCTTCTAATTATTTCGCTATGCCCTATGGGTTCAAAATAAAGAATTTATAGACAGAAGGTCAGAGATAATATATGGGTGTAAGTCGGTACGTAGCAAAAGAGATAATGAAGGAAATCGGCAATCGTTCCAGAGAATTTTACGAATTTGTATTACCGCCAGTTGATATTTATGAAAATGGAACAGAACTTGTGATTATAGTAGACCTTCCTGGATTTCAGAAAAAGGATATTCACGTAAATATCTCTAAAGATATTCTTACGCTAAGAGCAAAGAGAGATATCGATATTGAATCACATACTATTCATTTTAGCCAGCGACCAAGTAGAATTGAGAAAAAGATCCCTCTTCCCTATTCAATCCCAGAAGATGATAATTCAAATAGTAAGGCAGATTATGCAAATGGCGTTTTAAAAATCAGAATACCGATATCTACAATGACAAACGTGCCCATAACTTAAATCTTAAACTACATGACTTGGAAAAAAGCAGTCGTTTCTAATTATTTTTTAGAAATAAATGTAGCAATTAATTTAATATCAATTTGCCGTACGTAAACGTGTATTATTAGTCATATTATGGTTTATATTCTATAAATCTAGTAGTCACAACTTGTTTGGAAGCTAATAACATCCTAATCATGCTGATGTGGCTGGGAGAATTAACATTTTCCAGCTGGTTACTTTCCTATGGTGCAGAACATTTAGCAACAAGATTTGGTGCAAAGTTTGTTGGAAGAACATTGCTTAGTGTAGCAACTACACTGCCCGAAATCGCCATAGTTGCATATGCAGCCTCGGCGGGTTCTTATGGCATTGCTTTAGGAGCGGGTTTAGGAAGCAACATTCTAATGATGACACTGGGATTAGCAATAATGCTCTTAATTGCAACGACACGTCTTTCGAAAAAACCAATTAAGAAAATAAATGTAAGTTCATTTAAACTGGACAAAATTTTTCTGATAATTACAGCAGTAATAAGTGCTGTTTTGTTTATTGACGGATACGACTTTATTGATGGAATAGTATTTAGTGGTTTATTCTTAGCGTACATATTTGTAGCATTTTATGAAATGAAAATAGAAAAACAGAGACACATGGAAAAAGTTATTGAAGAGTATAGTAGGGCTTCAGATGAAAATGGGATTCCTGGAAATCAAAAGCAGTTAATCAAGGCAGGAATAATCTTCATTATAGGAACTATTGGAATTTTTATTGGTGCTGAACCTTTCATAAAGTCATTGGAACAGGTGTCCTTTGAGATAGGTGTTTCAGCAATAATACTTTCAGTGGTAATAAGCCCGATTGCAGGTGAGATGCCAGAGAAAATTTCATTGATGCTGCTTGCCAGGAAGGGTGCTCAGGGCACGTCGATTGCTATTGCCAATGTACTGGGATCGAAGATATTAAATAATACTCTTTTACTTGCATTTGCAGTATTTGGTGCCGCTTATCACAGTGGTTTAGGAGCAACCATAGCCCGAAGCCCAATTTTATCATTCCAAATGGTACTAACAACAGTAGTCACATTAATTGCCATCGGTTTATTATTCAGAAAAGAAATCGGAATAAAGACGGGGTTGATACTTTTAGGGATGTATATTGTAAGTATAGGATTGCAATTTTTTGTGGCATCATGAATTAATCAGAGAATTATCACTTGGTTTGAATCTATTATAATCAATTTCATTTTATGGATGATTTCTCGGAAGCATCAACCATATGGATCCTTTGCTTCTTCGGATTTGGTACTATTACTACGATCTCCTAACACGACGTTAATATCCGAATAGGAATGATTTCTAAAGACAGTAAGATTTAGTTTATCTCCTGGCCGTTTATTTTCATCTACATAGGATACTAAATCCTCCATATACGTAACATTATGATTATCAACCGCAGTAATTATATCATTACCATGTTTATCGCCGTATTGATCAGTGGTACTGCCACGAAGACCTGCATTATCAGATGGTCCATTCTTTGCAATTGTATCAACATATACTCCCTTAAAATCTCTGCTTAAATTTTTAAAATTTTCTGTTAATTTTGATGTTAGAGTGGTTGCAGAAATTCCTAGCCATGGATGTGTATAATTTCCTTTACTGATAAGAGTGGGTACTATTTTAGAAATAGTGTTAGAGGGAACCGCCAAACCTATCCCAGAAAATGCTCCAGTATCTGACACCACACCTGCAGAATTCATTCCAATTACTTCTTCATTAGTATTGAGCAAAGGCCCTCCTGAGTTGCCTGGGTTAATCAATGCATCAGTCTGAATCACACTTGGAATACTAAATTGTGATCCTTCAGTTGAAATTAGGCGTCCCTTTTGACTGACAATACCCTCGGACATCGAACCTGCCAAACCATACGGGTTTCCTATAGCAATAACTTGATCTCCTACTTCTACAGCAGAGGAATTTCCTAATGGTAATGGACGGAGTCCTGATATATTTTGTTTAATTTTTATAACTGCGATATCATTGAATGGATCACTCCCTAAGACAGATGCTACATATCTATTACCATCTATGAAAGTGACATCTACATTCTTAGAATCATCTACTACGTGATGATTTGTAATTATTCTCCCCTCCTTATCGAACACAAATCCTGATCCTAGACTTGTTACATTTTTGTCCCCGGGAGGACCTGTAGGAGCTTCCTTATTTTCTCGCGTGATTTGTACTACGGATCCTTGTACGTCTTTGAAGATCTTACTACTCGAATCCGCCGTGGTTTTATTTTCATTTTCTTTTTGTGCGAAAATTTCCAATTTTCCCACATGCAGCAATACAAATGATGACATGAAAATGATGGCTATTAGAATTATAATTAGTTGAATTTTCATATAAAAAATCCATAAAATTAATCATATAGACTTTTCTATTGATCTAGTCTGTGAAAAATCTATTTTTAAACGGATACAGAATCTTAAGATAAATCCCAAAATAAAATTGAATTTTGATGTAAAACCCGTAATGTGATAAACGACAATAAATTGGTTAAAAATAATAAAAAGTCACAAGGTAATGCTATCTCATATCGATTTTTTGGTATTTTTCACTCAGCTTTATTTTAAGTTCATCCAATTGATCAGATACCCATTTAAAAAAGCCATCCGTCATTTCCTGAGGGATATTTCTTTTCTCAGCTAGTACTAAATAGCCTTCAAAGATCTTTGCATAAACAGAATTACACACAATCATGTTTGCCAGTGCGTCTGAAACAAAATCGTCGCTTTTGCTCTCTATAAAATTTCGCTTAAAAAGATTTAGAAGGTTTTTGGTGCGTCTATCAATCTCATTTTGATCCATTCCATTAGTCATTGTGAATTTACTCATATACCCACTGAAGTAACTTGGCCTTCGATTATTAAAATATTAATACATGAATTTTCTGGATTCGCGTCAAATAATTGTGGATTATTCTGATGGAAAAACAAATAGTTAAAACAGCAGTCTTTTTACGTTTCCGGTAAACTTCCAAACTTCCAACAGCCTTCTAATGACTGAGTCATTCACAACTTTTCATATCAGTAGCATTAACGTCTTTAATTAGTACAATCTGAGTATCCCCTTTATGACCGTAATATTTTATAAGGAATGTAGAGATTGGCCGCTGGATCAAAAAGTAGATATCTGTTTGAAATTGTTGGCACATTCATCTTCGTTTTCGCTATTTGTTCAGTAGCTACTGTATATTCTGGGTCCAACAAACTGGTTGGAATAGTAGGCCTCGGACAGCTCACAATGGCTGTATTAGGTTTAGTTCATGCTTTCGTTTTAACTGCATTAGTATATGCTATTAACGCTCGCTCTGGAGCTCAGCTTAATCCGGCTGTTACAATAGCATTTCTAGTATCAAGAAAAATGCGTGGAAAAGTAGCAGCACTGACTATTGCGTGCCAAGTATTGGGGGCTGTTATTGGTGCCGCTGTAGTATATTCAATGTTTGGAAGCGAAATGGCTGCTAGTGTTGTACTTCCTAAAGATGGAAATGCTATCAGAGCATTAATTTTGGAAACTGTCATAGCATTTGCTCTTGTATATGTAGTATTAGCAACAACTAGATCTAAAGATTTTAAGATAGCACCTTTAGCTGGAGTGGCAATAGGGTTTACTCTTGGATTTAGTTTCATGTTGGCAGGGCCTATAAGTGGCGGAGCTATGAATCCAGCACGTGCATTTGCCCCTGCGCTAGTTGTTTGGAACTTTGACTATCAATGGATTTACTGGGTAGCTCCCATTCTTGGAGGAATAATAGCAGCCGGCTTGTATAAGGGATTGCATAGCTACTCAGACATACAATCGCCTAAAGTGGAGCAGATGAAATAAGGTTATAGTGCGTGTATTATGTTTTAGGTTCATAGTATAACCACTACCGCTACCTCGCAAAGAGCTCGACAGCAATGGCCATGATTCGTAGTAAACAAAGCAAGATAAACGGATAAAACACCTTCAAGAATATTCTAAAAAACGAGGTATTGATGTAAATATTGGAATAAAGAGGAATTAAGACCGTACTCGGGAATATTCTGGAACAGGATAATGAATTAAAGAATTTTAGACAGTTCATTAAAGATTCATTCAATAAAGCATTCAATAAAAGTCAAAGCCCAAAATATGTTTAATTATAGTGATAAAATAAAATGAAGTTTAATGACCGAATGTCTCCTAGGCAATCCATTGTATTTGTTATAATAATTGCGATTGCTGTTTTTATTACTATGCAAGTAGTTTATGGACAAGGACAAGTTAATAATTCTACAGTAGCGAAAGCGAAACCATATTCATACAGAAGAACTGATAAACAGGATTATGAACTCAACTTGTACAGAAAAACGGCTCGTTATAGAGGCGGAAAAACCAACTTCTGTTTTGTACTTATCCACTTTAGAACAAATTTTTAAAAATTGTGTAGCAGAGGGTACTTTAAAATAAAATGAATAATAATAAAAATAATCTCTAAGCTGGAATTAAACATTTAGTAATATGACATTATGCTTTGACTGTCCAGACGAAGAATTTTATGCTTCGAGTTTCAATATTTGATAATAAGAAATGAAATGTCCTGTATGCAGTTCCGAAGTAAAAGAACTATACAATCTCAACGCCGAAACAGACGAGTTCAAATGCTTTGGATGTCATCTTACAAATCTCGATCGCAGAGTGAGGAGACTGGAGAGACAGGAGAATAAGAAATGAATAATACCTTCAAACTAGGTAGATCAATAGTAAAGGTAGCACCATTCAGAATACCAATAAAGAAACAAAAACGAAAAGAGATAATCACTACAGTTGGTAATACCAATGGTAATAATAGCGATGGTAAAGATTGCTGTTTTAATGTTATGGATCTAACATCTAATTTCGTAACTACAAACCTGATATAAAATCCAGTCTAATATTCTTAATTCACTAATATTACCCCTCCTCTCAGTGTTTTAGATTTTAAATTCAAATATCGTTACTGTATGCTTTTTTTCAATTTCGCATATAGGACCGAATCCTGTATCGTATCCCGAATACTCTGAATTTTCTTAATCGTGTTCCGGTCCTTCCTAGTTTTCTTTGGATTCTCATCGAGCCGATTTATAAGTTTGGATAACTCCTCAAGACTCTGATCAATCATGTCAGAGTCTACCTCTATAGTTTTTCTTGCCATTTTCTAACTTAAGAATAAATTTGCAGAGATATTATCCATTTACTATTTCAAAAGCCAGATATGATCTGGCTCATTGCCAACAATATCCTTGTGGAAGCCGATACTATTATTTAGGAAAGACAATGACTTGCTGTGTGTATTATTGAATAATATTACTCCATGAAAAACCCAATGATCATTAACGAGTCTTCCTACTGAAGAAGTTATCCAAGCAATACTTTGTCCATCTTGAGTTTCAAATGTCCCTTTACCTGTACTCTGAATTAAATTATCAGATAAGTGAGTACTTCTGTAAGTCTGATTGTTAGTAATAAGTCCTACGCCTTTTACGAATCCTTGGTCAAAGGCACGTTCCTCTGTCACTCGGTAAGGAGTTGACGATATATTTTTTGATCCAAGTCCATGGTCTTATTAGCGCTATAAATCGCATTGGATACGTTCAAAGGCAGAGTAATGCGTTCGGTAACGTTTGGCTTAGGAGTTTGTGCTAGTAAATCTATGGCAAAATAGGGCAAAACAGCCAAACTGGAAACAATCAACAAGGACAAAGGTAATGATAACTTTGTTATTCTATTCAATTTGAAGGTTCTATGTGATATGGTGATTTAAATAGATTTAAAAGCATAATAAAATTAATTGGAAGCCACCTAGCATTTTAATTTTGAGTCGAGCTAGTTAATTCCTTAAAATGAAAATGCGATATTAAATTTGTCTTTGTTGACTCAGGGCAAAATCCTTCGAATCCTATAGTTTAGTCTGCTTTTGATCTAGACTATAGCAAAGAGTAAGGGCGGAACTCATAAACCCTGATCATATAAACTCAAATGCTTAATGATAATCTTAATGCATCTAGTAAATCATCCTAACTTGTTGCTTTTTTTATTTCATAAATCCATTTTTTATTTCATGTTTATTTATTTTAGTATACTATTTTCAACTC
>JBKPGB010000004.1:0-10827 GCA_046729135.1 Thermoproteota archaeon
TGGAATAGTTCCGGACGTTATGATTAATCCACATGCGTTTCCGTCGAGAATGACTGTTGGTCAATTCATGGAATCAATTGCAGGAAAATCTTCTGCACTTCGAGGGAAAGTAGTTGACGGCTCAGCCTTCGTAGGAGAAAAGGCTAACGATCTGAAAGAAATATTGGAAAAATATGGCTTCAAGTCCACAGGCAAAGAAGTCATGTATGATGGACGTACGGGCAAAAAATTCAATGCTGAAGTTTACGTTGGAGTAGTCTATTATCAAAAGCTTCACCATATGGTTGCTGACAAGATTCACAGTAGAGCAAGGGGGCAGGTCCAGATGCTTACAAAACAACCGACCGAAGGCCGAGCGAGAGGTGGTGGCCTTAGATTTGGTGAGATGGAACGAGATTGTTTGATTGCTTATGGTGCATCTATGATGCTAAAAGACAGGCTTTTAGAAGAGTCTGACAAAGCTGAAGTGAATATTTGTGAGCGCTGTGGACTCCTTGCCTACTATGATATCAAACAAAGAAGATATGTATGCAGGGTAGACGGTGACAGAGCCAAAATTTCATCAGTCGCAATTGCTTATGCGTTTAAACTCTTGTTGCAGGAAATGATAAGCCTCGGTGTTGCTCCGAGATTGGTTCCAGAGGAGAAGGTGTAAGCATCATGGAAGTACAAGATACCATAAAAATTTTAGGTGCTATTAGATTTAGCGTACTATCACCGGTTGAAATACGAAAATACAGTGTCGTTGAAATAACTGCTCCAGAGACATATGATGAAGACGGGATGTCCGTTCAAGGCGGTCTCATGGACAGCAGACTTGGGACACTGGAACCCGGTCAGAAGTGTGGAACTTGTGGAAACACATCGGCTAATTGCCCCGGACACTTCGGTCATATTGAATTGGCTGAAGCTGTATTGCACATTGCATTTGTAGATGATATCCACAAATTGCTACTTGTTTCATGCAGGTCATGTAGCAGGTTAAAACTTTCAAATGAAGAGTTGGCAAAATTCAAGGAACTTCGGGATACAAAGGCCGCATACGCTGTAATAACTCTCGAAAATATAAAGGAGGAGATAATAGAGAAAGCAAAAAAAGTAAAGATATGTCCACATTGTCAGAAGGAACAGTATGATCTTGTGTTCACTAAACCTACAATATTTGTTGAAAAAACTGAGATAGGCGAAAACAGGCTTCTTCCAATAACAATCAGAGAACGACTAATGAATATTCCAAATGAAGATCTCGTTTTGCTGGGGTATGACCCAGAAACCGCAAGACCTGAATGGTTCGTTTTGCAGGTCTTACCTGTTCCTCCAGTTACTGTTAGACCATCAATTATCCTAGAAACGGGCATTAGATCAGAAGACGATCTCACCCACAAATTGGTTGATATTATTCGAGTTAATCAAAGACTGAAAGAAAGTAAAGAAGCAGGGACACCACCTCTCATTGTCCAAGATTTGGTTGATCTTCTTCAATATCACGTAACTACTTACTTTGACAATGAGGTTTCTGGAATCCCGCAGGCTCATCATAGATCCGGCAGACCATTAAAGACTCTAACACAAAGACTGAAAGGAAAAGAAGGACGATTCAGAGGATCGTTATCTGGCAAGAGAGTAGATTTTTCCAGCAGAACAGTAATATCTCCAGATCCCAATTTGACCATCTCTGATGTTGGTGTTCCAGTTGATGTGGCAAAAAAACTTACGATACCAGAAACGGTTAGTGACTGGAACGTTGAAGAATTAAAGAAAATGATAATTAATGGACCGAACGATTATCCTGGTGCTAATTATATCATAAGACCTGACGGAGTAAAAATACGACTTGATTACGTTACTGATAGAAATGTGTTGGCTGATTCAATAAGTCCTGGATACGTTGTAGAAAGGCATCTACGAGATGGAGATGCAGTTATCTTCAACAGACAACCTTCCTTGCACAGAATGTCCATTATGGCACATTATGTAAAGGTACTTCCATATAGAACATTTAGATTACATCCTGCAGTCTGTCCCCCTTACAACGCAGATTTTGACGGAGATGAGATGAACCTTCATGTCCCACAAAGTGAAGAGGCACGTGCAGAGGCTGCGCTGCTCATGAGAGTTCAAGATCAACTTATTTCTCCAAGGTATGGGGGGCCAATAATTGGAGCAATAAGGGATTTCATTACAGGTGCTTTTATCCTAACACAGGATAAGACATTTTTGAAAGAAGAAGAATTTACTAATCTTGCGTTACTAGGTGGATATTCAGGGCCACTTCCGGAGCCAAAACATCATGAAAATGGTAGAAAAATCTATACTGGAAAGCAACTTTTTTCACTATTTCTGCCAAAGGACTTTAATTTTATTATCACTTCAAAATGGAACAAGGCATCAAAGGGTGAAGGGAAAGATGTTGTCATAAAAAATGGTGAGTTAGTAAGTGGTGTTATTGACAAGGCCTCCATTGGTGCAGAAGAACCAGACAGCGTCCTACACAGAATTGCTAAAGATTATGGAAACGAAGCAGCAAAACGATTCTTGGATTCAATACTTATTGTTCTAAAAACATATCTGACACAAAACGGTTTCTCGTATGGCTACTCTGATCTTTGGTTGTCAGATGATACCAGAACTGAGATTAGTAATGTTATTCTCAAAGCATATGAAAAGGTATATGAACTAATAAAAGAACACGATGAACAAACGTTACCATTAACTAGAGGTTTGTCACCTGCAGAAGCATTAGAACTATATGTTGTAAATGAACTTTCGAGAGCACGTGATAGAGCCGGAAAAACTGCAGACCGTGCATTTCCTGATGACAATTCAGGTGTTATTATGGCCTCAACGGGAGCAAGGGGTTCAACGTTAAATATTGGACAGATGACAGCTGCGCTAGGTCAACAGTCCATCAGAGGTAGAAGAATCACCAAAGGATATAGAGATAGATCACTACCACATTTCAAACCCAACGATGCTAATCCTGATTCCAAAGGTTTTATAAAATCAAACTACAGGGACGGGCTAAGTCCACTCGAATTTTTCTTCCACGCCATGGGTGGCAGAGAGGGACTTGTTGATACTGCGGTAAGGACCCAGCAGTCTGGGTATATGCAAAGAAGATTAATCAATGCACTCGAACATTTGAAGATAGAATATGATCAAACTGTCAGAGATCCACATGGTAATTTAATACAGTTTGTTTATGGGGAAGATGGGATAGATCCCGCAAAAAGCGATCATGGCGAAGCAGTAAATATTTCTAGATTAATAGAAGGCGAATTACTAGTCGATGAAGGTAAAAAAGCCACCGAAAAAGAAGTTTCAGAAATAGTCCATAGACACGCAAAGACTCTTAACCAAAGACTTAGAGAAAAGTTGCTAGTATCAGTTAGTCAAAACAAATTAAGCAGAGATGGGGCTAACAAAGTAATAAAGAAAACACTTGAACTTATCAACAAAGCAATGGTTGAACCAGGAGAGGCGGTAGGAGTTGTTACTGCCCAATCGATTGGTGAACCAGGAACTCAGATGACACTTCGAACATTCCATTTTGCAGGTGTTAAAGAAAGAAATGTTACCTTAGGACTACCTAGATTAATAGAACTTGTTGATGCGAGAAAAAAACCTGTCACACCTACTATGGATGTATATCTTGATGAAGAACACAAAGTCTCAAGGGAAAAGGCTCTTAGTGTTGCTAGGGAGATAATATTTACAAAGGTCGCTGATTTAATAGAAAGGACCGAGACTGACTATTCTGGTATACTAACATTTCATATTTCAGAGTCAAAACTATTTGAACGTGGCTGTTCGATAGAAGATATCATGGAAGTACTAAAAGGACCAAAGAAAAAATACGATGTCACTTTACAGGAAGCTGAGAAAATTATAAAAATTTCTATCGCAGGAGAGCCCGATGCACAAACGTTATTGACAATGAAGAACAAACTAATGAATGCAAGAGTTAAGGGAGTGCAGGACATAGAACGTGTAACAATAGTAAAACAAAATGAAGAATGGGTTATTCAGACCGCAGGATCTAATTTGTCCAAGATAATTGCAATAGATGGTATCGACACTTCAAGAATTACGACGAATAATGTTTATGAAGTTTGGCAAACTCTGGGAATAGAAGCTGCAAGAAATGCATTGATTAAAGAAATTACCAACACACTTGAAGAACAAGGATTAGAAGTTGATATGAGACATATTATGTTAGTTGCAGATCTTATGACTTCAAAGGGGCATTTGCAACAAATAGGAAGACATGGAATTGCAGGCACCAAAACTTCGGTGCTCGCCAGAGCCGCCTTCGAAATTACTGTTCCCACTATTGCAAAAGCTTCACTTGAAGGACAGGTTGAGTCCCTTAAAGGCGTAACAGAAAACGTTATAGTAGGCGCCACTGTACCAATTGGTACTGGTATGGTCGAACTTTACATGAGTGTGAAGGATGAAAATGAAAAATCTCGAAAAAATAATTAAAGAAGCAATAAGTTCTAATAAATGTAAAATAGGAACCAGGCAAGTAATGGGTTCAATTCGAGGTTCAAAATTAATTGTTCTTTCAAACTCATTGATGTCAAAAAACAAATCAAAGATCTTGGAAATAGCAAAATCTGCACAGGTACCAACATTAGATTATGACGGTAATTCTGTACAACTGGGCAGATTGTGCAACAAGACATTTAGAATAAGCGCATTATCTTTAAAAATTGGCAAAGATAATGAAATTCAAGAGTTACTAACCGATTTTGGGAACAAGTAATGTCAATGGAGAGTTATCTTGAAGAGGCTTGCCAGAAGATGGAGATTTAAAAAATGACTGCAAAATGGCCAATCAATTTTCGAAACTATCAAACAAATTAAAATTAGAGGTTAAAAATCAAACTGACTGAAAAAATCAAACTAACTTCTGGAGAATTAAGACTAATGTCATTATTCCAAAATATAACTGGAGCCATCGCACGTGACTGTATTTTGGATGAAAAAATGGATAGAGTAATTTTCGTTGTAAATAAAGGACAGATGGGATTGGCCATCGGAAAAGGCGGGGCAACGATAAGGCAGCTACAGGGAATCATAACGAAGAGAGTTGAACTAGTTGAATATTCAGATGACCCATCGGCTTTTCTGGGAAATGTCCTCAATTCGGATATGATAAACGAGATAAAGATTAATAATAGATTTGATGGTTCAAAACAGGCTGTCGTGGTCGTAGATTCAAAAAAGAAAGGCATAGTAGTGGGTAAGGAAGGACGTAACGCGGAGAAGGCAAGAATTTTGGCAAAAAGATATTTTCAGATTTCAAACGTTATGATTGTCAGTGAGAATCATGTTGAGAACACATGAGGTAAGATGGTAAGTGGCAAAATCACCTCTAGGTCTTTTTTCAGGGAGAGTCTTAAAATCAAAGAGAAAGAGGATGAGATGGTCAAACAAGTACTATAAGAGACGAATGTTGCTGCTCGATAAGAAGGCAAACCCTTTAGAGGGAGCTCCCCAAGCAAGGGCAATTGTTCTTGAAAAAGTTGGAATCGAATCAAAACAACCTAACTCTGCTGTCAGAAAATGTGTTAGAGTCCAATTAATCAAGAATGGAAAATCCATTACTGCATTCCTTCCGAGGGACGGTGCCCTGAATTATATAGATGAGCATGACGAAGTCTTACTAGAAGGAATTGGAGGTTCGATGGGCGGTGCAATGGGAGATATACCTGGAGTCAGGTGGCAGGTCTTTAAGGTAAACGGAGTATCACTTATAGAACTGGTATATGGAAGAAAAGAAAAACCAAGGAGATGATTTGAATGGTTACAAAAGAAAGTGTGTTGTTATTATTTAATAAATGGAATACGGACAAGATCGAAATCCAGGATTCAGGATTAAAAAATGTTATTGCTATGGACCCTGCAGTAATACCCGTCAGCTTTGGGAGGCACGAACATCAGAGGCTAAAGAAGGCCGAAGTCCACATTATTGAAAGATTGGTAAACAAACTAATGCACTTTGGTAAGAAGTATGCAAAAAATACTGGACGAATGGGAGGCAAGAAGGGCAGAATGATAAAAACTGTAAAAACTGCACTTGATCTAATATATCAGGAAACTGGAAAGAACCCAGTAGAACTACTAGTCAGGGCAATTGAGAATGCAGCGCCTAATGAGGACACTACAAGAATTGTCTATGGGGGGGTTGTATACCATGTCTCTGTTGATGTCGCACCATTAAGACGTGTTGATTTGGCACTTAGGTTTATAGCTGAAGGAGTGAGAGAATCGACTTATTCAAATCCAAAGACTATTGAAGAGGCTCTTGCAAAGGAGATCATTTTAGCCTCAAATAATTCCATGGAAGGTCATTCTATAAAGAAAAAGAATGAACAAGAAAGAATCGCCATGTCGTCAAGGTAGCTGCGTTTGCTCTCTGATTTGCAAACTCATTTTTATCATTGAAATCTAGAAGAACATTTAATCTGAAAGTTAAATAACGACGGAATATTTTGAAAGAATTGTAAATGAGTGCTAAAGAAAATAAAATTTTTTCAAAGGCTTCATTAATGCGTACTACGTCAGGCAGGAAGATTATAAAGCAACTACTGTTGCAGGAGAAAGGGTATAAACAATACCAGAAATACAAAGTCCAGTCTGAAAAAGAATTTCCAGAATTCACGAAAAGATTTCTGCTGTCTCTACATGAGAAGTTGATTTCAGACACAAATCCAAAAACAACCATGAAAAAATTTATTGACGAGATAGAAGCAAATGAATTGTCTTTAGATGATTCAAAGATTGAATCCGTACGAGAAAGACTCTCAAAACCTGTCATTTTAGCAGACAGGGTGCAACGAATCCTGAATTCTAATTTTGTAAAGATGACTTATCCTGTCTTAAACGCTCTTATCGATAGTGCGTCTGATTTCAATAAAGAATCCATTTCCATGGAGACAAGGAATTCTATAGTCGACGGTCATGTAATTGCGATAGATCTTAGCGAACCAATGGACAGGATAATGGACGCTGACGAAGATATCGAATTTCTGGATGATTACAAGTTGATGAATCCGTATATCCTAGAAATTGCGCGACAAAAGATCTCTGTTGGAGGCGATGCCGTATTGAAGGCATTTGAAGATGGATTCAAAGACGCAAGGATTGGGCAATATATTGATGCCAGATTAAAGTTAAAGCCAGAATCTATAAGTGATGAGAATATGATCGGTTGCTACAAGAAATATCGAGCTGTCATGGGAACAGCGGGTAGAAACATGGCACTAAACCTCTCTCCCCTAAATGATATATTCCATTTGGGCATGGCCAAGGCAGCTGAATGTGTAGGATGTGGTAACGAAATGGAAGATGCGGTAGTAAACGGGGGAATTAAAATTCCATCATGGCCATTATATTATTCCATAGTTACAAAAAATGTTGAAAAGGCATTTCAACTTACATTGGTTAAAGGTAAAATCTATCTAGACGAAGCTAAAATCGCCCTAGATATGTTACCAGATGAGTTAACAGTAAAACCTTTCCTGAAATTTTTATTTCTAACTGTAAGTCATTATAATCAATATTGGTTTAATGAGATGAAACGAAGAGACTTGTTTCCATATTTCCAAAAGAATCTAGCTATAACTATCAAAAATTCAAAATTACAGTAACTTTAGAAATTAAGTGGTAGTTTGTGATACGGCCTAAAATATCAGATTTTGTTGGAAATGAAAGTTCTCGTAAAAAAATAGTTGAATGGTTAGTTAAGTGGTCTAATGGATCAAAGCCCTTATTACTTGTAGGGCCTCCCGGGGTTGGCAAAACATCATTTGTTCATGCAATGTGTCGTGAATTTGATATTGATCTTATTGAACTGAACGCAAGTGATACTCGCAATAAGAACATGATTGGTCAAGTAGTTTTTCCTATTTTTTCAAATGCCAGTCTTACTGGAAAGAACTTTCTCCTTTTTCTGGATGAAATAGATGGAATTTCAAATAGGGAAGACTCAGGAGGACTAGACTTCTTGATGGAATTATTCAAAGAGCCATCTGTCAGAATAGTAATGGCGGCAAACAAATCAAATGAGGCAGTAAAGAAAGTTTCAAAAGTATCGAAAACAATTACATTCTCACCGGTACCTCCAAGGCTTTCATTGCTTTACTTGGATAAAATTCTTAGAATGCAAAATTCTTCAATAAAGGTAGATGATAGACTTAAACTGATCAGGAATTGTTTTGGTGATATTAGATCTCTTTTAAATGCAGCAAAAGTCATGATGGCAGGATATTCGAGCGCCAAAAGGACAGTGCTTGATATTGATATTGAAATTATGATAAACAAGTTTTTTTCCTCCAAGAACTTTGATGAAGCGTTGGATATCGTTCAGAGGACTGACATCTCATATTCGGATCCGAGATTTGGTCAGTCATCTGATGAAAGGCGCAGGGATATTCTTGCTGCTTTTTTCTCCAGTATTGTTATGTCAAAAATTGAGATGCCTACAATTTGTATACTCTTAGACAGATTGTCTGAATTGGATGTAATCTTAAGCAGATCTTTGGTCATGAGAAACTGGAAAATATTGAGATATTTTCCATTAATACTAACCAAATCATTGTTTTATGAATCTCGAAATAAGTATATTCATTACAACAGGTATAGCATAGGCTTTGAAAATATGCGAATCTTTTCAAGGTCACAAGGATTGAAAAAAGCATTAAGAACTCTTGCAAAATTCTTCCATACCTCAAGAAGTAAGTTTGGCTGTTTTGACTTTGAACCTTTAAGACTGATTCTATCCCGTACAGATGAGTATGAAGATTTGATTCGGAGTACTATTACATCAGAAAATGAAGCTGATGTCATAGTCAGGGAAATTTCAAGTACAGAGTAAATACGTCGGCGATAGCATACCATTGCACGATAGAATATTACGGCATAGAAAAACCAAATTTTACGCGATTGACTCCTACGTGCTAGAATGGCATATTGACCAGCCAAACAGTTCCATTCTTGGCCAAAGAAATAGAAAGACATTAAACCCCCAAAAATTTTATATTTCTCATGTCTAGCGAGTACGAACAGAACGTTGGAAAACTTATTGTTGAAAAAACTGAAAAATATGAATCAATGAAAAACGATCCCAACGTTGCAAAATCCGAACTTGAAAGCCTTCTATCTGAAATAGAATTGTTAGAAGCGTTATTTGAAAATTATAATCTAGGCATGAACTACTTCCGACGTGCCAGAGGCGGAAGGGCAGGCTTGAGAGAATAAATTTCGACCAAGGAAAAGAATCCAAGAATTAACTAAATTAAAGACAACGGTCTGATAATTAGTTAAAAAGTCCTAGATTTAGCTATAATGAAATTTATATGCGAATATACGCTGTTTAAAATTGTCATGCATGATGAAAAGATAAACCGGCTACATGATATGAAAAAAAAAGCAGAGATAGGAGGGGGCCAAGATAGAATTGAAGCTCAACACACGAAAGGGAAATTAACTGCAAGGGAAAGATTGGATTTACTGCTAGACAGTAATTCTTTTATAGAAATAGACAAGTACGTCGTCCGCAGATCGACTGATTCTGATACAGCAAAATACTATGGCGATGGTGTAATTACAGGTTTTGGTACTATTAACGGAAGACAAGTTTTTGTATATGCCTACGATTTTACTATTCTTGGCGGTTCGCTCGGTGAAATGGCTGGCAAAAAAATTGTAAAATTAATGGATCAAGCAATTAAGGTTGGTGCACCGCTGATCGGTATTTTGGACTCGGGTGGGGCAAGAATACAAGAGGGTGTAATGAGTCTTGATGGATATGGTGATATATTCTTTAGAAATACTATGGCATCTGGCGTCATTCCCCAAATAACAGCAAGTGTTGGTCCATGTGCGGGTGGTGCAGTATATTCACCTGCAATGACAGACTTTGTTATTATGGTTGAAGGTATTGGTCAAATGTTTGTTACAGGTCCAGAAGTGGTAAAAGAAGTTCTGAGCCAGGAAGTATCCTTTGAAGATCTAGGTGGAGCAAGAACACATTCAACAAAATCTGGTGTTGCTCATTTTGTAGCAGAAAATGAATACGAATGCATGGACAAAATTAAGAAATTAATTTCATTTATACCTCAGAATAACCTTGAAGTTTCACCAGTATCTCAATCAGAAGATGAACAAAATAGACTTGAACCAGAGCTTTCAAAAATACTGCCAGAGAATCCTTATGAACAATATGATATGAAGCAAATTATAAAATTATTGGTTGATAAGGAAGACTTTCTAGAAGTACATGAACATTTTGCAGAAAATATACTGGTTGGTTTTGCAAGAATTGACGGAAAAGCAGTTGGAATAGTTGCAAATCAGCCCATGTATCTTGCAGGTGCTCTGGATATAAATTCTTCAACCAAAGCAGCGCGTTTTATACGTTTTTGTGATTGTTTTAATATTCCAATTGTTACTTTGGTTGATACCCCAGGTTATCTGCCAGGTACAGACCAAGAACATAATGGGATAATACGACATGGAAGCAAATTGCTTTATGCCTATTGTGAAGCTACAGTTCCTAAGGTAACATGCATAATCGGAAAAGCTTATGGTGGTGCGTACATTGCGATGGGAAGTAAGAATCTGAGAGCAGACATAAACTACGCATGGCCTACAGCAGAAATTGCAGTATTGGGTCCAGAGGCTGCCATAACCATTGTACACAGAAAAGATCTCAAGAATTCTAAAAATCCGGTAGAAATCAAGAAAAAACTAGCAAAGGAATATCGTGAGAAATTTGCAAATCCATACATTGCTGCGGAGAAGGGAATAATCGATCTT
>JBKPGB010000005.1:0-7433 GCA_046729135.1 Thermoproteota archaeon
GAACAGTCCAATTAAAATGGGATTTGTGAATCTCATGTTTTTAGTCAATATTCTTACTTTGACTTTGGGTTTTGTTCTGATAATGTTTATGAACAAAGGCTAATAATTGTCGTTAGTTGAAATCATTTTTAGTCTACATTATAGCATTCTTGATGTTCTCAACATCCTCTCTATACTTTTTAGTTGCAATATTTGGTGAAAGTATTGAAAGTAGTGAAGCTCACGGAATGCAGCTAGTTGAAGGACAAGAGAATGAAACTACTGAGTCTGCCCACAATGAGAATCAAACGAAAACAGCAGAAATTCACAATGAATCGGGTAAATCGTCGGAACAACGTCTACAAGAAGAGCAGGCACCAGAACAGAATACCAACGAATCTAAGCACTTACTCAAAGAAACAGAAGAAACCTTACATCAGGAAACATCTGAAAAGCAACGCAGGGTTTTAGAGTTCCCCCTTTCAATTATTGCTGGAATCGGATATGCTGCAGTAGGATTATGGATGATATTAGATAGAAGGAACAGTAAAGTTCCTTACATAATAGCCATAATCGGTTCTTTACTATTACTAGGAATTTATTTTACTTCCAGAACGGTAGGGATTTCTAGTCTAGGAACAGAACCTATTGGTTTATTCGATGCTATTGTAGGAGGGTTTCAAGTTGCAATAATTGCTATTTCATTGTATATTCTAATTGGCAAAATATACATCAAGGGGTGACTGTTGGTAAATAGAGATAGAATTAGCTGGAACAAAATATTAATCTCGGTATTCTTCTTCCTTTTAGCTGCATTATGTGAGATTGGTGGCGGTTACCTAGTTTGGCTTTGGCTTAGAGAAGACATGAGTTGGATGCTTGGTGTCCTTGGTGGTTTTGTTCTTTTCGCGTATGGCATTGTTCCAACATTCCAACCATATCATTTTCATAGGATATACTCGGCTTATGGTGGCATCTTCATTGTAATGGCTTTGTTATGGGGTTGGGTTATTCAAGGGATAAGACCTGATATGTATGACATTATTGGTGCCATTATATCGCTAATTGGAGTTGCAATTATTTTCTATATGCCCAGAAAAAACGAGTTGATATCAAGTGAACGTAAATGAATGAAATTACCACTTCTATTACTTCAGTAGGACTGTTTCTCTTAGCAGCACTAGCTGAAATTGGTGGAGGATATTTAGTATGGTTATGGATTAAACAGAAGAAGAAAGTAATCTTTGGTATTGTTGGTGGAATCATACTCTTTACTTACGGAATAATTCCTACATTACAGCCTTCAAATTTTGGAAGGGTGTATGCTGCTTATGGTGGATTTTTTATTATTTCTTCAATATTATGGGGAATGATGGTAGACAAAAAGAGACCAGATAAATTTGAAATAATAGGCTCTATGGTAGCAGTTTTAGGAGCAGTCATAATATTTTATGGACCTCGATAGAATACCAGCCAAGTCTAATCCCCGATGATGCCATTGTATACACAACGGGTTTAATCCTTCTGTCAGGATACCGAACTATTCTTTTTATCTCTTCTATTGTCGGGGCCCTGTCATTAGCATATCTTCTTCCTCGGGGCATTCCTCTTGTGATTCTCTTCCAAGGTAACGAAATTTCTAGTTGCTCACATAATAATTTGATTGGTTTTAAATAATTCTTAAAGTGGCTGCAGATATTTCTCTATTTTCCATTCTTTCTCGATGAACTTGTAAATACTTTATGATGTTGTTAGTGAACCATTTAGAATCAGCCTGGGCTTTTTGACCCAAGATATTACATTTTTCTTCAATGTTTCCATCATTGATACCAAGAAATGTTATAAAGTAGGCTAGCCTTTGAAGATATTTCTGTCTGGTTATTGGCGACAGTATCGCCATAGTAAAGGCAAAATATGCTTTTTCTTCTAATTCGAGTTGATTTTCCATATTTTTACGCTCTTTATTACGTAGGAACCCTATTTTAAGACTGATAACGTCACGGGCCCGTCGGGATTAGTGCCCTGCATGTACTAGGGTTCTCTAACTTGTATTTAGTTTTTTTCTGATAACAATTGAAGTATGAGAATCACATAAACTAACCTTCTACATCATAGGATCAATGACGTCTGAACAGTTCTGGTAGAGAGGTTCAATTAATGAAGCAAAATGATTATGGTAAGGGGCCCAAGGGGGCGTGAACTGTTTTTAATACAATTTTTGGACGTATGTAGAAACCACATTTGAGACTCAAAAAGCTCGTTAAACTTTAGTATCTAGTAAACACTGTTAAATTCTGATAACAAATGACAAGCAAATATCTATAATTGTAATATTGGTTGCAACTTTTAGTATTGGTTCAAATGTTTGACTATTATCTATATTGGTTCTCATTACATGAATATTTGATGTTTGGTTAGACTCTATATAGAAAAATGTATGGCTAAGTCTTGTTTACTTATTCCTATGGCAGGAAGAGATAGACAACTAGACAAAGAGAAAGATATTTCAGCGTCTGGTTTGAGTCCTTTTAATTCTAGTGTATTTAGGATGTTGTGGATTGCTGCCCTCTTTTCATATGTTGGTGCGGCTATGTATGATGTAGGAGCGTCATGGCTGATGACTTCACTTGCTCCAAACCCTTTATTCGTTTCTCTTATTACAACTGCTACTGCTCTACCAATTTTGCTATTCGCATTACCATCTGGAATACTATCAGATATTTTTGATCGGAGAAGCATACTTCTTATCACATCTGCTTACATGTTTACAATATCTACTTCACTAGGAATCCTTACTCTTATTGGAATGACTACCACAACAGTATTGCTAATATTTACTTTTGCACTAGGAGCAGGTACGACTATGATTAGGACACCCATTATCCCTACTTTGAGTGGACTAGTTTCAAGAACAGAACTACCCGATGCTCTTACCCTTAGCGCTCTTGCTAGTAACTTAGGTCGCGTCATCGGCCCCATAGTTGGTGGTTTTATTGTATCAGCAATTGCACCTTGGGCAGCATTTTTTATTAATTCAGCTTCATTTATTGGTATTATGATAGTTCTAAGTATATTACCAAGAAAGCCCAATGTTCCCTACTCCCAGCAACAACAAAGCTCTTTACCACCGGAGAATATAATTAGAGCTATTCGAATTCAACTTCGGTATATACGCTATTCTCAAGCAGCCCGTGTATTAATTATACGTGCAGGATTGTTTACCTTATGTAGTAGCTCTTTATTATCTCTTTTACCACTCTTAGCCAAACACGATTTAGGACTTGATTCCATAGGTTTTGGACTGCTATTAGGATCATTTGGTGTGGGTGCAATAATTGGCGGACTTGTAATTTTGCCAAGGTTGCGGCCTAAGGCTTCAGTAGAATCTCTTATTACTGTTTCTATAGCGTTACTTGCAATTGTTACATTTACAATGGGATATGTACGAGTTTTTGAAATAGCTTGCTTAGTCATGGGGCTAGGAGGAATAGCTTACATCACGATATTATCAAAATTTTATACTCTTGGAGTGAAATCTGCACCAAAATGGATTGGAGCCAGAGTATTAGCAGTCTATCTGCTTATATTGAATGGTGGCTTGGTAGTTGGAAGTATAATATGGGGTACTGTGGCAAACACATTTGGTATCCCCGTCACTCTGTCAGTAGCTTCATTAGCCTTAGGCGCCACTATTATTGCCAGGAAGCGTTACAGCAGTACATTGTTAGATGACCTTGATTTTACACCAGCAAGTGATCATTGGTCACTTCCTCCTCAGTCTTCAGTTGATGCCTCACAAGATAACAATCAAGCGCTAGTAACAGTAGAATATAAAAAAATCGATCCTAAATTATCTGATGAGTTCCAGCGGAGTGTACGTGAACTAGGACGCACACTAAAGAGTGAGGGAATGGCTTATTGGGAATTATTCCAAGACCCCGCAGATATTGGTCACTACATCGAAATCAGAATAGCTGATACATGGACTGACCACATGCGTCAGCATGAATACGTTACCAAGAATGTTCAAGATATGGAAAATAGAATACGCGAACTCATCAAGGATTGCCCACAACCAATAATAACGCATTATATAGGAAAATCTCCCCCTAAGTAGTTCATTCCTAATCATGTCAACTGACACACCCATACTTGTTACAGGAGCCGCGGGCAATGTTGGTTCCGTAGGGCGGAATGTCATCAAACTACTTCTAGAGCGCGATCTTCCAGTAAGAGCACTTGTACACCGCCTAGACAAACGAAATCTCCATATTATTCACAGATACAAAAGGTAAAGAGCCATTTTAAATCAATGATGGAAAATGAATCATCTCCACCAGAAGAAGTGGCAAAGGTTATACTGCAAGCTATAACATCTGAAAATCCGCTAGGATACACTGTAGGTCGCGATGCGGAAACTATGATAGAAGCAAGAGTGAATATGCCTGAAAAGCAATTTAAAAAAATGATAACACAAAAGTTTTCAATATAGATCTCTTGGTTTCGTTACTACAAGCGGATAGATGCTTTGCAAATGTCAAATGTGTCCCAGATGAAATTTTGAAATCGCAACCACAGCTCATTTCCTAAAGATAGACTTATTATTTATGTCGCTATAGGGAGATCTACTAATTGAAGTATAAAATATTTGGTAAGGAAATTCATCTAAGGAAATGGCCAGCAGGATTTGTAACGGAAGACGATTTTGAACTCGTAGAAGTAGAGATTCCTGAAATAAAAAAAGAAGGTGAGTTCTTGGTTCGCAATATTTGGATGTCAGTAGATCCCTGGATGAGAATATACATGACCAAAGGAAGTAAAGCAATGCCTCCAGTTGAACTAAATAAGGTACTTGATGGTGGCTGTATAGGAAAGGTTATAGAATCTAGAAGTGATAAATTTAAAGTTGGAGAATATGTCAAGGCAAATTTTGGTTGGAGAGAGTACTGGGTTTCTCAAGACACAGACAATGACGAACAAATTGTTACAAAAGTTGATCCTAAAATTGCTCCAATACAATATTTCTTAGGAATACTTGGTATTACCGGTATCACTGCTTATGTTGGACTTTTTAGAATAGGTGAACTTAGAGAAGGTCAAGACGCTGTGTTTGTTTCATCAGCCGCTGGTGGAGTAGGTTCTGTTGCATGTCAAATAGCAAAGATAAAAGGCTGTTATGTAGTTGGGAGTTCCGGTAGCGATGAGAAAGTAAGGTGGTTACTTGATGAACTTAAAGTAGACCATGCATTTAATTACAGAAAACTAGGAGAGGATAATATTTCCTCTGAATTAAAGAGGACATGTCCAAATGGAATTAATCTTTATTTTGATAATGTTGGTGGCAAACATCTAGAAGCGGCAATTGATAACATGAACACTTTTGGAAGAATAGTATTATGTGGAACAACATCACAATATAATGCAGATCCTTCTACTCCTACTTCGTCCTCAGGACCGTCTAACCTTTCTTTAGCTGTTTCGCATAGACTTTCACTTAAGGGATTTATTTTTAGTGATCATAATGATATCTTAAACGAGTTCAATGCTTCTATGTCGAAATGGATTAGTGAAGGTAGAATAAAGTGGAAGGAAAATATTTTTGAAGGGCTAGAAAATGCACCAAAGGCTTTTGTTAACCTATTTAAAGGAGAACGCCTTGGCAGAACACTTGTAAAGATCGGGTCTGACGAGCAAGTTTGAGGCATTGGTGTAGTCACGCATAGTAGCACCTTCGTTCAATGATCTCGAACAGAATTGATTCAAACTATAATTCAACCGGTCAAAGAGGTCTGAAGCCGTCGTGAACCAAATTGTTAACAGTGCGAATCCAAACTAGAGGATATATCTATGATTTAACTGATTTTCGTTCTGACAATTGCCAAGAAGAACAGGATCAAAATAGCAAGGGTTAGTGAGGAAATTATGACATGCCTTGCTCATACTAACTTAAATTCCTGTTTTACGTCATTTCGATACTTCTCAAGTAGTTTCCTCACCTTAGGATCAATGACAAAATTGCAATAGGGAGCATCCTGATGTTTTTCATAGTAATTTTTATGATAATCCTCTGCTACATAAAAATTCTTAAAAGGAGTAATTTCTGTCACAATTGAATCTTTATAAACATGTTCCTTTTCGAGATCATTTCTTGATCTCTCAGCAGTCTCTTTTTGCATTTTGTCATGATAAAAGATTGCAGATCGGTACTGTGTGCCAACGTCATTACCTTGTCTATTGAGAGTCGTTGGGTCATGGGTATGCCAGAAAATATCAAGGATTTTTTCAAAAGATGTAACTTTCGGATCAAATTCTATCTGAATTGATTCCGCATGACCGGTCTCACCAGTACATATTTGATCATAGGAAGGATTTTTCACTGTTCCTCCAGCATAGCCAGGTAGAATAGATTTGATACCTTTGACTCTTCAGAAAATTGCTTCCGTACACCAAAAACATCCATTAGCAAGTGTCGCGATTTCAGTCGTTATTATTATTATTCATGTATTCTCCCTGGTAACTCTTTTCCCTCGGGACAAAACGTATAGATAATGAATTGACACATTCTCGCGTATTCTTATCTGTCAATTGTTCTCCCAGAAATTCGTGTCCTAAATGTGCATTACAATTTGAACATTCTATTTCTGTTCTTATTCCATCAGGATCAGGGACACGCTTTACAGCATTTGGGAAATACTCGTCAAAGCTTGGCCATCCACATCCAGAATCAAACTTGTTTTTTGATGAAAAGAGAGGCATATTACACCTTCTACAGATAAAAGTTCCATCCTCGTAAAAATTGTCGTACTCACCCGTGAAAGGAGGCTCCGTTGCTTTATCTACAAGGACTCTTTCTTCGTCTGGAGTTAGTTTGTTGTAATTCAAACTATATCTTCCTTAACATATTTTGGATGTTCTACAAATAAAGATGTATGTCTTAGGTTTTTGAATTTTATTTATATGTAATAATTCATTAATATGAAATTCTAATGATTTGCTTTAATTGCTACACCGAATTTCATCCAACGCGTTCAAAGCCATTATGTCCAAATTGCGCTTTTTGTTATTGGTGTCGAGATTTCACGTGTATTCATCATGATGAAAACATAGCTGCAGACAAACAATGAGGTCAGACAACTGATATAAAGAGAAATTAAAATCGATACTAATACTTAAGACTATATTCATGGGTCTGAGACCGTCGGGATGCGTATTGTTAACAATTCGGGCCCGGAGGGATGAATCTGATTTTTCAGATGCGTCTTAATTAGAGTTTCTAATTTTAGTAATAAAGTAACCTTCCCTCAGATTAGGTAGGTAGTTGAAATTAATATTGTTTTGGCTAATATGTATGAAATTCGCGTTTGCATGCGATGGAGAATCTTTCTATATTTGAGTTCTTCGGAATATAATTAACCTTTATAAGATTTCCATTTAATGATTATCACATGCCCACA
>JBKPGB010000006.1:0-2678 GCA_046729135.1 Thermoproteota archaeon
TCTGCATCAATAGGAAAAGCTCGAAAATGTTCAAATGATCCACGCAATCCACCGGGAGCTACAAGGTGACTTGTCCATACGTCAATGTCTTTTTCCGTAATTGCAGCCGGATTATAAGCTAATCCTCTCATAAACATCGAAATATATTCTCGCTCTTTACCTTGTATGAGAGCTTCCGGTATGTCATGTGTTTGATAAAAAGAGAACCACCAGGGCCCATTCTGACCAAATGCTGTAGGTAGAAAGCCCGGGTATGGGAAATCCATTATCACCAATTTGCTTACGTTATTAGGATGCTTCGCGGTATATGAAAACGCTGGTTGGGATCCCACATCATGTGCTGCTAAGAATATTTTATTAAAACCTAACTGTTTCATCAACTGATAAATGTCCTCAGCTATAGTTTTACCATCATATCCAGTCATTGGTTTTGAAGAATCACCAAATCCCCGCAGATCAGGTGCAACCACAGTATATTTTTTGGCCAAAGCCGGCATAATGTATCGCCATTCATACCATGATTGCGGATATCCATGCAATAAAACTAAAGGCTCGCCTTTACCTCCAATCACATAGTGCAACTGGATACCATTTACAGTCGCAGTATGATGTGTAAAAGTCACGTTTTCCATCTGAAAAGAAATACCCTCTAACAGATGTTGTTTATCAGCAGAAGTTAGGTTTTGTGACTGTTCAGTTTGTGCAATTCCAATTTGATTTAAACCAATTCCAAGTAAAGAGACACTTATTGTCATAGCTATGAAAACAAAAAGAGATACTATGCACTCTTTACAATATCTCAAGGAATATTATTAATCTTGTTCGCAGTATTTAAGTCTGAAAGAATCTAAAATACAAAAATCGGGAGATTAAACGTATACTGTAACTACTTGTAACTAAAAGTACTATTCTTGGTTAGTGCTTGCAATGTGGGATCGACTCTCTCTGTAGTTGAGGAGTACAACAGTTAGTAACAGTAGTGACATTCTAGGATCTGAGGAAAATCGTAGCCACTAGTAACAATCAACAAGTAAAAACAAGGCTATTTTCTAGCTGAGTATGGTGCAGAGAACATTGTGGATCTGTTGGTTTGTCGTCACTGACATATTTTTGAATTGCAAAATAAGACTTCCTCTCCGATAGAACAAGGATGCGACATGGATCTACAACCAAGCCTTCATCAATTGGCCTGATTAGGCTGCACTGAGGCGTCTAGGATTTAAGGAAAGCTAGCAGGTCAGAGTTGACCTGATCTTGAAGCGTGGCTGTGAGGCCATGCGGTGCACCAGGATAATAGATTTCCTTCGCCCCGTTGATGAGTCTGGCTGATTTCACCGCCGCGTCCTTGACGGGAACAATCTGGTCGTCCTCGCCATGCATCACAAGGGTTGGGACATCAATCTTCTTGAGGTCCTCTGTGAAATCGGTCTCTGAAAAAGCTTTGATACTTTCATAGGCATTCTTGAGGCCAGCCTGCATACTCCAAAGCCAGAATTGGTCCAGCACGCCTTGGGATACCTTAGCTCCCGGCCTATTGGCACCGTAAAATTGCATTGCTAGGTCCTTGTAGAATTGCGAGCGGTCCTTCATGATGCCACTCCGCATACTGTCGAAGACCTCTATCGGCAGCCCCTCTGGATTGGCTGCGGTTTTTAACATGATCGGCGGCACGGCGGCTATCAGGACCGCTTTGGCAACCCGTTTCGTCCCGTGGCGCCCGATGTAGCGGGCAACTTCACCGCCACCGGTCGAATGACCTACCAGCATTGCGTCCTTGAGATCGAGGGTCTCTATCACGGATGCTAGATCGTCAGCATAGCCGTTCATGTCATTCCCCGAAGAGGGCTGGCTCGACCGGCCATGTCCACGTCGGTCATGCGCGATCACACGGAAGCCGTTCTGCAAGAGGAAAAGCATTTGGCCATCCCAAGCGTCGGAGCTTAGAGGCCAACCGTGCGAAAACGTTACTACCGGACCTTTACCCCAGTCCTTGTAGTAGATTTCGGTACCGTCCTTAGTGGTGATTGTGCTCATAGCATATGTTAACTTGACTATAACTAATAAATATTGAAATGCAGGTAAACGAGCATGACTAAAGAAGAAGAGCACACATTTGATTTAGTTATAATAGGAACTGGTACCGCAGCGTCTACTACTGCATCAGAATGCAGTTCTGCTGGTTTAAGCATCGCTATAATAGACTCGCTACCGTTTGGTGGAACGTGTGCTTTACGTGGATGCGATCCAAAAAAGGTTCTTGTAGAGGCGGCAAAGATAATTGATTCTAATCAAAGGCATGAAAACAAAGGTATAATCGGTTCACGAGGTGTTCACATTAAATGGGCTGATTTGATCCGTTTTAAGAGGACTTTTACTGATCCTTTTCCAAAATCTAGAGAAGATGGTTACATTAATGGTGGCATCGTTCCATTTCATGGCCATGCGAAATTCATCGGTCCAACCGCTGTTAGGGTCGAAAGAGGTGAGAGTGGTAACAATATTGATATTATTTTGAGGAGCAAACACATTCTAATAGCCACAGGTTCAAAACCCATGAACCTAAACATCCCTGCATCAGAGGGCATTATCACAAGTGATCAGTTCTTAGAGTTGGGATGCGATAACTTACCTGATAGAATTGTATTTATTGGGGGTGGGTATATTTCATTTGAATTCGC
>JBKPGB010000007.1:0-4004 GCA_046729135.1 Thermoproteota archaeon
AAGTCCACCTTCAACAAACAAGTCACCCATCCAGTGAGCAAATGCCATCCATGTCACAGCAGTGATTGCTGCTCCAAATACAGAAATAAAGAATGTAGCCTTATTCGCTTTTACGAAGGGTCCTGACCAGAACGCCATTCCGGTGAGAATGGAGTTATAGCCAAACAAGCCAAAAGTTACTAATCCGTAGTCTGCTCCCAATAGTATAGCCATCCCAGCTCCGATCATACCCGACAGTGCCATCATAGCTCCTGCTGTTCTCGATGCCACAAAAACTCCTGCAAGAATGAGGATTCCTGTTATAGGAGAACTAAAAAGAGGTACTTCTGCGATTCCGTTAAAAAGTGTATAGAAAAAGTCTAATACGGGATCCCCAGTTGAATAAATTGCTGGCCCTACCATCTACTGGATTCTTGACAGAGTATCGTTTAACAGTTTGTAAGGTAATATACTTTATTAATATATTCAGAAATTCGTAACAAATTACAATAAACCAAAAAGAGGACTAAATATGATTATTAACCTAACGGCAAGATATTTGTTAATATAACAAGGTAGCATGAAGCCATCTAATATTATTAATTTACGAGGACTACTGGCCGCGAGCTTGATCCAATCTATTTCTTAGTAACGTGTCCATTGTCAGAAGTGGTATTACCAAGTCCTTTTATTCCAACAAATATAATATCAATTTCTAATTTCCTTGCAATTTCAGCTATCTTTGTAGCCGGATCACCAATCTTAACGATCCTTTCCAAGTCAAGTTTCTTTCTTTGAAGTAAGCTTACAAGTATTCTCCTCTACCTTCCTGCTCCATTCTTGGCAACTAATTCCACCGATCCTGCAGATGTTACTGCAGTAAAGAGCATCGTATAGCTCCAATATCGCCCAAAATGTGTGATGCTGCAAAGGGAGCAACCAAGCCGCTACCTACCTGTCGAGGTGAGAGTTGAAGGTCAGCTACCAATCCTGCCAAACCGACGGTTGTTGATAGTGTAAATGGGATCGCAAGCCATGCCAACCCACCGATCAAAAAGCCACAAATTGCAGATTTGGGCAGCGTTACTATGGCACGTTGCCAAAATGTCTTATCAATAAACACTGTTCAAAATTTCCAACTATATTTATTACTCCGAAGACTAATGCTCCAGTGAAAGCCATCGTAAGATAGGCACCTCCAGCTTTTCCCTGTACAGGATTAGCGCTGACCAAAGATACCAGTTTTTCAAATAACCCGGAGATACCTCCAATTTCCGAATTGTTAAAGTAAATTATTGTGACTAAAATAAGTATTACCACAAACGGTAATACTGAATTAAGATAATCAGCAAAGAATGTAGCCTTAAGTCCTCCAGAAAAAGTGCAGACTATCACCCAATCGGTACCAAAAATGCGGCAATCAAAGTGTGTACGCTGGTTAAAGCACTTACTACAGCTGCACTCCCTAGAACTAGCGTGGCCCTTACGATAGTCTTTGTCATAAGGGCGAAGAAAAGGAGAACTTTGTCCCATCCTGCAGCGACCAAAATGGACCACTTATTCCAAATTAATATGCAACGGTGGATGATTGTAACAAGGTAGCTATATTGAATCTCTATTATCATTGACTTTTATACATACTCCTATATGAGTAAGGAATCTAACACATTTGAAATGGCCAATATTATAATCAATAATGCGGTATACGAATCTATAATAGAGCAGTATTCTCAATTATCTTTAAATATAGATACCTTCACAAAAAATGCAAAGAACTATAGATGACTGACACCATCGATGACGCAATACTTTCAGCGCTTAGTAGAGACGCGAAACAAGATATTAATGAGATTTGGGATTATCTCAGAGAATGTGGATATGAGTTAACAGTTGGCGAAATTGAATGTAGAATAAAGAGACTAGAAGATGAGGGCGTTATAAGAAATTATACCATAGCTGTTAATTCAAAGAAAATAAGGCCTAGAATAATCAGAGTTGCACTTGTTACCTTCAGGAATTCGCAGCATCTTCCTACTCGGCTAGAGGGACTTAAAAAGTATCTTGTAGATGCACCTTTTGTTCTTTATTCTGGAAAAACTAGAGGTGGTTATGATTGGATCTGCGTTCAGGCATTCCCTTCAGAAGATATGGCAGATCGAGAAAATGATGTATACAGGAATCTATTTGGAGATATAATTCAAACATATGAAATATATGACTTTTCGCCATTAAAAGAACCATCAATTCATGCTCTCACATATACAAATAAAGAATATAAAAGATTCCTAGACGAATGGATTCCGTCATTTATAGGAAGGTAAATTTATTGTTCTATCTATGTATCTACCTATCTTTCAACTTAAGATTGGAATTCTTGAATCGTATTATTTCATCAATCATTGAATGAATTCTCAATCTTATACTCATTAGGAAAGTCATTATCTCTATTCTTTGCTGAGGATCTATAGTCATTTCAACTTCTTCGATAATACTGTCTAATCTTACTAAAGTAACTCTTAGCGCTAAGGCCGTTTTCTTTGCAAACTTTATCTTCTTGACTGCAGGTACTATACTATTATTATCATGATATGAACCCAATAATTCAGATTCATGCAACATTTGCTCTTTTATAGAAGTTTTAATTTCCCTAATCTGTTTGACGGTCAGATTTTTCTCCATAATTTTGTTTGTGAATTCGATTAGTCTGCTTTGGGGCAGATTAGTGAGTTCAAGGGCTTGACTTACATTTATTTTATTTACCACTATTTGATCTCTCACATCCTCCGGCAGTTTTAGAAGTTGTATTCTGTGTGATACGTACTCCTCACTTTTTCCAATTTTCCTTGCCAACTCACTTACCCCGCCCCATCCAAAATCAAGTACATATTTCCTGAATGCATCAGCTTCCTCAAGGGCATCCATCGATTTTCGTTGTATATTTTCTGTCAACATAATTTCAAATGCTTGTTTGTCCGACATCTCTCTAATTTTACAGGAAATGAAACGATAGCGAAGTGATTTGCATGCTTGGAACCTTCTGTGTCCAGCTACGATCTCAAAACCGTGAAACATTGGCCTTACCAGTATAGGTTGTAATAGGCCGTGCTCTTTAATGCTACACATTAGAGATTCGGTATCAAGGTTTTCCTGGAACTTGTCTCTTGCAGCAAATTGGGAAGGGCGGATCATCTTGATCTCAATTTGCTCAACTATACTGGTATCAAATATCTCCATTAACAACATTTGAGACAGTTTATACTTAACCTTTACTTTGTATCATAAAGTATTATTTTTTTGATATTAACATTACCCTAAGCAGTTGAACAAAAGACTTCATTTATTTGCTATTGAACCACACGCATGGCTAGACAGCGGATATAAAGTCTATCTTTTGCAAGTACTGGGATAAGCCTAAGACAGAAAACTGTGGTAAGAGATACAGCAAACTAACAATAATACGTAGTGGTTTATGTAGTAGAATTAAAATATTCGTTTTTAGTAAAGGGACCATTCTCTTTTCCTTCTATTCGAGTAAATAGATTGCATTCTAGTATTAATGGAATTAGATTTCATGAATAAGATCCTTAAGGTTCCTCTTTGGCTTTGGTACAAGCATCTTTACTGGATATCCTAGACAAAGAATGGAGGACGGTGAGAGATCTGTACCTAATATTTCCATTATCTTATTTTTATCCAACATGCCTATCCATATAGAGCTCAATCCCAAGGCATGTGCAGCCAACTGAGAATATGCAGCTGCGAGAGTCGCATCTTGTTGAGAGAATTTTCTGATTGTCTCTGGCGGAAAATTTAATTTTACTCTCTTGGGATTCATGCAATATACAAGTACGACAGGTGCATTCACATATGGTTGATTGTTGGCAGCTTCAACAAGCTTTTTCTTAGATCCTTCATTCTTTATGTGATATATCTCAAAGCCTTGAAATCCTCCTGCAGTTGGCGCAGTATCAGCTGCTGCAAAAATCATTTCAAGCTTCCACTCTTCAACTTCTTTATTTTCAAAT
>JBKPGB010000008.1:0-1043 GCA_046729135.1 Thermoproteota archaeon
AAGAGATTAGTGACTACTGTGCAAAAGTGTGTAATGATTGCGCTGCAGAATGTGGCAGACATGATATGGACCATTGTAAACAATGTGCAAAAGTTTGTAATGAGTGTTCAGAAATATGCAAACAAATAGCATCAGAATAGATATTTAGAAACTATAAGTTAATGTGAGTAATCTGTTTATCAAGTGTGGGTTCCACAAAAAGGATTCTAGCGTTACCGGTTTCACTTTACTCACATAATATTGATACTATAATTAGTAAACTAATAAGAAAGTTCACTGAATTTACGAAAGGGACACGATTATGCTTGTAGCCGCATCTATAGGAACCTTTCTTTAACTTGTTTCCACGATTGTTCCTAGGTAACCAGGTACTTTCCTTTTTAGTACTACCAAAAAGCGACTAAACCATTCGTCATAGTCCTTCTCACAACCAGGTTTTATCTTGATATTAACAACGACAGTAACTTCAGAGGGCTGCTGCTTGCCATCTTGGTTTTCACTACCCATAAGAAATGGATATTAAGAAGAACCTAGAGATAATTGTTCTGGACCTGTTACATCTTATGACAACTTTTAAACTAAAATATCTAGCATTGTTAGCCATTAGTGACTTGGTTATGGCAATAATACTGGATAATCATCAAGTTACTTTTGAATTTAGACAAAATAAGGGTATGTGTCCGTGAAGTCAAGTGAAAAACTACAACAAAATATCTACAACTGATCTTATAAAGATGAAGGATCCAAGCAAGGGTATATGAGCTGCGACTGCACTAGAATTGAATAACTATGAGTGATTCACGCAAGGGACTTCCACTAACAAAATCTATTAGAAAGAAGATATTTCCGAAATTAACACCGGTTCAGATTAGTCGTATTGAACCGCATGGACGTATACGTTCGATACAGCCAGGTGAGGTGCTAATAGAGCAGGGAGATACTTCAGTGCCGTTCTTTGTTGTAATAACAGGCGAAATAGAGATCGTGCGCCCCTTCGGTACCCAAGAGACCCTCATAACCATTCATAGTGATGGTCAATTCAC
>JBKPGB010000009.1:0-11626 GCA_046729135.1 Thermoproteota archaeon
AAAGAAGTTGAAGAGTGGAAGCTTGAAATGATTTTTGCAGCAGCTGATACTGCGCCAACTGCAGGAGGATTTCAAGGCTTTGAGATATATCACATAAAGAATGAAGGATCTAAGAAAAAGCTTGTTGAAGCTGCCAACAACCAACCATATGTGAATGCACCTGTCGTACTTGTATATTGCATGAATCCCAAGAGAGTAAAATTAAATTTTCCGCCAGAGACAATCAGAAAATTCTCTCAACAAGATGCGACTCTCGCAGCTGCATATTCTCAGTTGGCTGCGCATGCTTTGGGATTGAGCTCGATATGGATAGGCATGTTGGATGAAAATAAGTTAATGGAAATATTAGGTACAGATCTCTCACCGTCCTCCATTCTTTGTATAGGATATCCGGTAAAGATGCTTGCACCAAAGGCAAAGAGAAACCTTAAGGATCTTATTCATGAAATCTAATTCCATTAATACTAGAATGCTAGAATGCAATCTATTTACTCAAATAGAAGGAAAAGAGAATAGTCTCTTTACTAAAAACGAATATTGTAATCTACTACATAAACCACTACATATTATTGTTAGTTTGCTGTATCTCTTTACGAAATCTAGTCAGAAATTCCTGAATTCTTCGTAGTTGAAGATTAATAGAAATTATAAAACTTTCAAGGTGGTCATCGTTTTGCGGTTTATCATCTAACACTACCATTTCGCTGAGATTTAAGAATGCTTCAATGTACGACAGAAAGTCCAATCTTAGTGTATTATCGCTTAATTTGTCTCCTAGCTGCCTTGTCGCATCTTCTAACTCACGAATCCTGTATTTGGCAATAGGCATAAAATTTTGCTTTACAAAATATTGCAACTGCTCGCTTGTCGTATCACCCGAGATATAATCGGTTAAATATTCCTTTAATTCTACTTCCTTTTTCTGTATGTACTCCAAGTGATCTATGATCCTCTTACACTCAAACGCCTTCTTGGATAGTTCGTCTAATCTTCGTTGTTCTAATAACGAATCCATCCTATATGTCATGGATGAAATTTTCGACAGTAGTTCTTTAGCCAACCTTGCAGTTCTGGACTGAAGTATAAACACCACAACTGTAATTGCGATTCCTATACCTAATTCAATAATTACAGCGACCCAGTTTGGTATATCAAAAGCCAAATCAGATCAAAGAAGTCAAGTTAAGAATTTATATTTTGCAATATTGATTTTACTATTTCCATGAATTTACTATTTGTGAATAATTAAACTCCGTTTATAAAGTTGTAGTGTGGTGCATTAATGAATATTCAATACAAAAACGGACCTTTTTTTTGTGAAATTTTTACCGAGTCCTATTCTGATGTAAGTTATTAAATAACAAAATCCTAGATTTGATAAATGGAAAGAATTTATCTTTACTATTCTTTGGTTGGAGTAATACTTGTGGCAGTATTAATTTTTTTATTGATAAAGCAAGAATCCAAAGTTCCATATGCCCTTGAAGTTGACGCTACGAAGGATACTACTGATATAGCTGGTACTTACTATAGAGTAAGAGTCAATAATATTGGAATGAACCCGCTCACAAGTATTAATGTATATCTGGGTAAAAATGATATTCAACATTTAGACAGTTTAGCGCCAGGTCAATCATTTTTCTTTTATCCCAAGCCCGATACGAAAATAGAAACAATCAGTGTAACTACAAAAGAGGGGGTCAGTGTAACTACGGATTATCGTACTCCTTTGAAAGGAATTGGTTTACCAGGAAGTGGTAGATAGATAATATCGATAGATATTTTGAAATCAGCTATAGCATGAAAACAAGAGGAATGGTATAAAATAGAGAACCCAAGAGGAATGGTATAAAATAGAGTATAATAAATCAAAATCATGTGGTTATGGGCTCTAATCTGGGGTTGCATACCAGAGCTATATTCAAATTGCATGGATATGACCAATTCATCTAGTACCTATCTGGGAATCATTGCTGGCGCAATAATTGGTGGAATAGTTAGTTGGTGGATTTTCAATAGACAAAAGAAGACTTCCGATAAGCAGGATTATACATTAAATCGCATTGAACAATTAGAAAATTATAATGAAAAACTACTAGAGAAAATCAAAGAATTCGAAGAAAATCATGAAAAACTACTAGAGAAAATTTTCGACCTAAACAAAAAAATTGATTTATTACTAGAAGATCAATAAAAAAGCACTCAAGCAATAATAAAATGCGAATTCTAGAAAACTAGTGAATTACCCATGTATATGTCTCTTGGTAAATGTAATTTGTTGTGACGATTCGTTGTGGTATCAGTATTGTCTGTAATATTTGTGAAGAGTTGGCGGTTAAAAATCTGACCACCCGTCAACAGCATGCCGTTGCATGATCCTAATTTATTTATTGATACTTATGAAATCTTTATATGTTTTACATTACATCAAATTTGTGACCTTGGCAGAGCAACCTGCAGAGAAAAAATCATTCAAAGAACAGTATATCGCATTCCTTATAACCTTTGGAATAATTGGATTAGCAATTGCTTTCGTTATAGGTCAGGCAGTATCAAAAGTGGTAAACTCATTTGTTAAAGATATTATTGATCCTACTATTGGTCTATTCCTACCCGGAAGTCTTAATAACATGTCTGCAAGTGTCATAGGTATATACGGTGTACCCTCCGAATTCAAGTACGGTGATCTAATTTCAAACATCATAGAATTTATTATTATTGCATTACTTGTATTCCTCGCATACAAGATGCTATCAAAATACAAGTTAGTTGAGGACAAGACTAAACCAGAAGAGAAGAAGTAACCAACCAGAGCTTAAGCATTTTGCCGTATCGATTTGCAATTGAGCTATCCACATTATTTAATATCAGTTTTTGATGTGCCAAGGTTTTTACGTATTCGGGAATATGTGACGACATTTCAATCAATCATTAATTTTTAAACCTCGTCAATATTCTAATCATGGTATCAATAATTTCAGGGTTAGGTAGGTTTCGGACATTGAAAAGTACGATCCTATTACTTGTATATGAAGCTAGGAACAGTAGAGGATATTGTGCATGACCGAAGTTGACTTGAACTAAAAATAAAGTTAAGAAAAATTAATAAAAAAATATTTTGACTTATTAAAAAAAGTTAGGAAATTCCCAAATTAGGGAATGACGACACGGCGATATTTAATTCGCCCTGAATTTTCCTAATCTTGTTTGCATACTCTGTCATTTTGGTATCGTCGTTTTGCACCTTTGCAATTCGATACCCTTTCCAAGCTTTTCTCAAAGCTCCCCAACTTTGTCCTACAGTATAATTCTGAGTATTTACTGGACGACTTACAGTCAGTTCGCTTTCATGAATTGAGGCTAATGCCATGTGGTTAAGAGAATAGAAATATACTTACAACTAATAGTCAGTTTTTTGAAATCATCTAGTAAAAAAATTTAGAACATTAGTCGACCTCAATTGTTGCGTAAGATTTGAAATCTTGAGAGGTGGTATTCTCAATGATGCAGTGCATTATTACAAGAGAATCAATTGAGTTTTTTATATAAATATAGAAGTATTTTATTATTTTTTCAATATTTCATTAAACTTTTAAATAACTTTGTTAGATTTAATAGATAGTTGAACGAAACTCTGGACACAGAAAATCCTGATGATATGCATACTTGTGCATTATGTGGTAAAACCTTTAAAGAAAATAACACAATACAGGAGAAAATAGATGGAAACAAGTATTTTTTTAATTCAGAGGAATGTATGAGCATGTTTAAAAAACTGGCCAACTTGTATGGTGATGATTTTAAAGCCTCTATTTGTAATGATGAACAACACATTTCTAATCCTATTTTGGCCAGTCTCATGCTAAAGGAACAAGAATTCGGTAAAATGAAAAATAAGATGGATATAAATGAAAATGAAACTTTTGAAATTATTAAGGATCCAGTTCAAGTACAAGAGTTAGGTTCTAAGTTAGCATATTCATCTGAGAGCGAAATTTTGGGACTCTTTTCTACTTCTAATGCTTTCCATAGACAAGAGCGATTAGGTATGCTGACTAAATTACAGGAAATGAAAAAAAATAATAGTAAATTAAAGATAAGAATTCTTACTCCGTTTGATGATGATATACATAAAATTTCAAAAAAATTCAGAGATGAATGGGATATTAGGATTATGAACCTTGGACAAGCATTAAGAATTAGAGCTTCTATTTTATTAGTTGATAGAAAATTTCTATTATACGTTGAATTAAAAGATGATACGAAAGAAACCTCTTATGAGGCTATGGGCCTTTCATTGTTTTCTACCATCAGATCAACTGTTATTTCATATGTTACTATTTTTGAAACCATGTGGAAACAGGAAGAGCTGAATGAACAATTATCCAGAATGAAGAAGCAAATAGAAACATATGAACAAATTAATAAACAATTGAGTAATACAATAGTTGATTTGAAACAGCAATTAAGGTACTAGTTGCTTTGTAAGTAGAATATTCAAGCTCCTGGAAAGCCAGTTATTGGATGTTATTTTGTTAAAATTATCTTCATAACTCTTCCTTTGATCTCTTGTTGCCAGCCTGATAATAATATCACACATTCACATGAAACCAATCAAAAAAGTTCAGGGTGAAGGAGATTCCTCAAAATACTTCCAATGTTCAATTTTCTGCCCACAGCTGTCACATACATATATTTCACACAGTGTTGGTTTACTGGAGGGTGTAACTTCAATAGTATCCTCTAGGTAAAATGAATCTGAGGAGCATTTTCTACACCAATGGCTAGATGGTAGTCTTGATGATTTTGTGCTCTTTTCTTCATATATGTTGATAGAATTTGAGATAAGAATACCAGTAGAGTCAAGATCGATGAAACCAGAAACAAATACTGTATTTAAAGTTACAATTATAGGAAGTAGTACTGCAATATGCTGTTCAAAATTACTATTTAGCATTACTATTATAGAACAAATATCATTAATAAGAATATCTTTACAAATATATAACTCCGCTCAAATATTATGATTTTGTAGAAATTTTCAAATTCAAATTGTCATTGTCATTGTCATCAATGTCTTGTTGGTTACCAAATTACAATATTTAAAATAATTTAATTAAGCTTACTTTTTCTCATTGCTAGATAATGTCTTGAACGACAGTTTGTAGAGACATATTATTATTTTTTTATTAGATTTGAGGGAAAATCTAAGTGAAAATACCTAAGTAGCTGAATGATGTATAATATGGTGTATTTTGCTAGTAAAAATACAAGAGATAATAGCTGATAAAATCAAAGTTGTTGAACTTGATATTGATAATTATGGTTCGGTAATACCACTTAGAGAGTTAGAACTAAGGCTTCCTAAAGATGATTCGGTCATTAAGGTTTTGTCATCATGTGAATATGCAGCAATATTTACTGAAGCTGATACCGACGAAAGTGGTAATACTATCATTTTGGCAAATAGCGTTTCACTCGATGAATTGAATGAGGAGAAAAAGAGGGCAATTGATACAATGAACAAAAAATAACAGACGGATCATCTCCTAATCAGAAAATTAACAGTAGTTTATATGAAAAATTTTTTCAATTATTTTAAATTTTTGTTCTCCAATAAAGATTTCATGGCCCATGTTAGATCTAGACATCGCCTCTTATCTTGTAAAATAAGAAATCCTTTTGTTATGCAGCTGATAAATATAGAATGATGAAGAATCAGGATTTTGTCAAGAGGGAAGATCTAGAAAATTTCCTTGTTCAAAGTGGTATAAGAATTGATGATTATATTATTACTGCAATGGAAGTATCCTCCGAGATACATAACGGCATAAAAAGAGAGGACAATCAATCGCCATTTCTTGAAACACATATTTGGCCTGTAACAAGGGATGTGGTAAAACACTATTTAACAGCTAATAGGAATATCACTAGTGTTGAAATAGTTTCTTCGATACTGCACGATGTGATGGAAGATAATGACAGAATACTTGATTTGTATAAAACCAAAGAATATGGTTTTGATGCATATCTCAAATACCGATTTGGTTATAGGGTCTATGAGATTTGTATGGATCTAAAGATAAAACCGCTTGAAAACTTTCCTGGAGACGATGAACAACAAAGGCAGTTGGCCAGATTCCATGATTACTGCAAAATATTAAGCTCTGCTGATTATGATATTAAAGTCATAAAATTGGTAGATAGAGAGAATAATATGAAATTTATCAGCACTATATCAAAGCTAGGTGGAAAACGAGTGAATGACAAAATAAAAAGATACTTACGTGAGGCTGAGGATTTCTACCTCTCTTATGCACTCCTGGAACCATCAATGAAGGATCTGTATCTAAAACTTAGAGAATCATATGAAAATCTCAAATCGTTGAAAATAACCTAGTTGGCTAATAAGAGATAGTTCGGCCAACCAATTCAACTAACAAATTTTTTAGTTTCATTTTATTTTCTTGAAAATATTAGAGAATTGAGGTAGTCCTAAACCAATGCTAAATTGTATTTGCACCAATTATGATATTAGAAAATAAAATTTGAAAATTATTGAGTTTGAGTTTGGTTTTGAGCCTTTGGCAAAGGTAGCTGGAAGAATGGAAAGCCACTGCTCCCGAGGGCATACGGCATTTGTCCATTCCATTTTGATATCGCCTGCCACTGGAGGTATTCTGGACTTTCTCTTAATTGACTCGTGATAATCTTTATTGCTTGTGATTCACCACCTGCCCTGGCAGCAGTTGCTCTTGCCTGTCCTTCAGCCTGGGCAACGGATTGATTTGCAACTACCGAAACAGACCTTAGATTATTTAGTTCAGTAAGATATTTTTGAAAAGCTACTACTTTTTGTTCTATTTGTGTAGCAAAAGCTTCCGAAAATTTAAAGTCAGTGATAAATACATTTTGTGTCTGAATATTATTTGCAGCAAGCGTATTTCTTATCGCATTAGCAATAACACTTTTTGCCGTTTCTCTCTTTGTGATTAATTCTTCTGCATTAAATTTGGCTACGCTGGCTTTGACCGATTCTTGAATAGTTGGAGATATTACGCGGTCTGCATAGTTGACACCCAATATTTGATATATCTTATTTGCTTCCGTTGGATCAATTCTATAGTTTAATGCAATAACAGTCTGCACTTCTTGTAAATCATTTGATGCAGCACTTGCTTCTGCCTGGAACTTTTGTGTTCTTACCTCCATTGGAACGACTTGTTCTATAAAAGGAGCAATGAAATGTACACCTTCTCCTAATACCCTATTTTCAACTGCTCCAAGGTAAAGCACTACACCCCTATGACCTGCTTCAACAATTACTATTGATTCAGCAAGTATAACTATAATAACAATTATTGTAACAACTGCTGCTGCAATTTTTATCTTATTAGTGCCGCCCGGAAAACGTGGTGCTTTGTAGTATGACATCCTTAATTAGGTTAGAAGTTGTAGAGTATCGTATATATATTTAGGCTTGATTCTGTTATTGTATTCTTATCATAATTATCTCTAAACAAGTATGTTAATTTATTATTCCACGAGAAAAACGATATTAACGTTCTGGGATATTTGTTGTTCTCCTGTCAATATTGGAGTTGATGGTGCGGTTGCTTCATTTTTGAGTGATGCGACACCATACGGTGTTGGTCCTGGAAAGATGGGTGTTACTTGATCAATACTTACTGTCCTTATTCCTATTATTTTGAGTCCCAATGCTGAAGCAGCAATATCTGCCTTTTCTTTTGCATTATCAATAGCATCGTTTATCAATTCTTTCCTAATAGCATCAAGTTTCTTATCTGACAGACTAAAATAGATGTTATTTACATTGTTGGCACCGGACGAAACTGCAATATCAATCCATTCTGATGTGTTATTTACATTGTTGCTGTCTATCTGTATAGAATTGCTGACAGTAAATCCAATTAATTTGCCTTGGTTCTTATCTATAGAGTAGTCACGGTTTGGAGTTATGGTGAATGACGACGTACTTGTTTCGTTATCTTTAACACCTGCTACTTTAAGAGCACTGATGATCTTGTTCATTAATTCAGAGTTTGCGGCCATCGCAGCTTTTGCCTTGGTATTGGTTGTTTCCACACCTAGTGACACAGTAACTTTATCCGGTTTTACCAGTGTTGTGTCAGAGCCTGTCACGAACAATGTTTTGTTATTATCAGGTGAAGATAATTGAGCGTATGCATTGTGTTGATGGGTGGCAGGTAAGTAGACAAGCAAACCCGATATAAATAGGCCAATAAATGCTGCTATTGACAAACTTATTGAAGTATTGTGCATAGTCATACTTGATTTAAAAATTACCATTTAACTACTAAGATAAACTACATGATAAGTATTTCTTGAAGTATCATATCTATACCTGTCCATATACCAACCAGCATTATTTTAATAATTTAGAATAGGTTAGCTATCTGGTGAGAAAGTCGGGATAACTTTAATGAAGGGATTGCCTTGTAAATTATTTATGAAATGGTTCGGACACCATGAAACTGATGATAAGCCTAAACTTTTGACCTGCAAATATTGTAATACGAAATTCGAGGACAAGGAAAAGTTAAAGAGACATATAAGAGATGCACACAATGAAGAAGGTAGTGCAATATTCGAAAATTTTACTGACAATCTGAATTTATTCCATCATACAAAATTTGTCTGCGAAATCGATCACTTGAAATTCACGACAAACGAGGAATTAATTCTTCACATGAGACAAATTCACCATCATCATATTATAAAATGTCGAGAATGTGGTAAGGAGTTTATTCATGAGAAGGACAGGCTCCATCATGTTAGGGAAGAGCATGAGAAGAAGGCTGACTATAGAAAGCACAAGGGTTCTTAGATAGGGACTCTTTCCAAACGATAAATTATGTGGATTTTCGGTAAAGATTAATTCTTACCTGAAATTGAAGAATAATGACCCTAAAATTAAATTTTGATATATTCTTAACAGAGGAGTATAAATTTGAATACTTCCTATGCTAGTTTCAATATTATCAGATACAACTATATTAAATCTAATTTATTTTGTGAACTATCCCTCTTCCATTAAAAAAGTTTACAATATTATTCGCTGCAACTTCAGCCATCTTCGATCGGGTCTTAAATGTGGCACTTCCAATATGTGGTAACAATACAGTTTGTACAAATTGAGTTAATGGATTAGATCTGGAAATAGGTTCACTTTCATAGACATCTAAACCAGCACCTGCTATGACGTTATTTCTTAGGGCGTTAATCAAATGTTGTTCGTTTATGACTTGACCCCTTGAGGTATTAATAATAAATGCAGTTTTTTTCATTAATTTAATTTTTGATTCATCTATCATATGATAACTATCTTTGTTTAGTGATACATGAATAGAAACAAAATCACTACGTCGTAACAATTCTTCTAGTGGTACAAAAGTAATATCAAGTTCTGATTCCATTTGACGTTTACGAGTTTTACTATAGTAAATTACTTGCATATCAAAACCTCTTGCACGTTTTGCCACCAGTGTTCCAATTTCTCCCAGACCAATTATGCCTAAGGTACTTCCATGCACATCGTATCCAAGAAAGAGATCAGGTGTCCATCCGAAATTCCAGTTTCCATTTCTTACGTGGCTATCTGCATTGACAATATTCCTAGCTGCTGTCAGAATTAAAGAAAACGTGAGATCGGCTGTAGCGTTAGCTAGAACATTTGGAGTATTTGTAACTACTATTTTCCTTTTTGCTGCTTCATAAATATCTACATGATCATAGCCAACACTATGGCAGCTTATTACTTTAAGATTTGGCCCTGCTGCATCCATGACTTTTGCGTCAATTTTGTCCCCTAACATGCACAATAAAGCATCCACATCTCTAACATTTTCAAATAAAGTTTCCCTCTTAATTACGTCGATTCTAGGATTCATATTGATTTGAAAATGTTTTTTTAATATGGATGGTCCTGGTTCTGGTATTTTTCTCGTTACATACACCTTATATTTGCTAGAAGTATCCATAAAATAATTGGTTTCACTGTTTTCGGTTATTAATATGATATGGAATTGGATTTTTATTTTATATTTTCGTTATTCACTACTACTCTTGATCAACTTTGAAGATAAAATTTTTAAAAAAATAATTCCTATGTAGTATGGCATATTGTAAAATGCAGCAAGCGCCGCTACTTGTGAGCCAAAGAATTGTTGCGCAAAAACAGTTACTAAAATATTATTTACATAACTTAAGGCAATAAGCCCCGAAATTTTGTCTTTCGTAGACGAATCTGAATCTTTGTTCATGAAGTAGAAAATGAGATAACCTGTAATTGCAAATGTTGCAAACAATACAAAAGCAAGAATAGTTGTGATAATAACAAAAGGTAATTCCAAATAGAAATAACTTGAAAATTTTGAAAATATTGCAAAGTTAATTAAATCCATTAAAAGTATAGATAAAGGTAATGAACTTTTGTTTATACTCGTTGCTAGTCCGGGTAAATATTTTTTAATTATTCCACTCCCCACTAAGGGGACAACTAAAGATATTATTAATAGTAAAATCATATCAAAAACTGGAATGGAAAATTCAGTATTATAAAGAACATAAACTAACGTTGGCAATACAAAGGGAACTGCAAGTGACGTGATTATTACCATTCCTACTATAATAGAAAGCCTTCCTCTCACATAATTGGTAACAAATGGAGCGCCAAGTCCTGTAGAAATTCCAGATAATAATAGTACTGACAATGCATATTTAGGATTGATTAGATTAGTAACAAAATACATTACTACTGGTATGATAATCACTTTCAGGATGGATAATATTAAGAGAAATTTTGGATTCCTAAAAATTGAAATGAGATCTTGGAAATCAAGTTGGATCAAATTCAGAAATAACAAAAGGCCAAGAATTATCAAGATGTACGGCGAAAAAAGCTCCCCCGTAGAAGGGAATAAAATACCAAGTATAGTTGAAATAAGAATTGAAATTGCAAGTACTAACAGGATTTTTGTATCATAAGATGTCAACTATACTGATCAACTATTACATTACCATAAATATTTAACAATATATCTTCTGATAATTCAGATTGAAAAGTTGAGATATCTTATTATTACTATTTTTGATATTAATACATTCGAATAATCATACCCAATATTCATACTATTTCAATAATTGACATACAGAATCACAGATAACAGAAAATTCGTAATTGAGTAGTTCCATAATGAAATAATAAATATCACACTTTATTAATAATTGCCGTGAAAAAACAGACAATCGTAATAGCAAATATCTTGTTACTTATTGTAGTAACTTCAATGTATATGGTAGCTATAGGACAAGCTCAAGAAACTCAACCTAAAATTAATACAACACTTGTGTCCATTAACGGGTCAGATATTAAGGATGCTCTAACTTCTGTGCATAATAATATAACTCCCAACTATGTGAAACTCTCGGAAAATAAGATAAACGAGGCATTAAAGCGTCTTCCTGGTTGGACCATACTTGACAGCAAGCTGCATAAGACATTTACATTTGTAGATTTTTCTACTTTATTTGAATTTATGTATCAAGTAGCTGATTCTTCCCAAAAATTAAATCATCATCCAAA
>JBKPGB010000010.1:0-53830 GCA_046729135.1 Thermoproteota archaeon
GATCTTCATAAATTAATTACGAATGGAGAGTCCTTTGTGATTGTTACTACAAAACAATTTCCACGAGGCGAGATTGGTGGAGGTGATTTCGTGCCAATTGATAGATTTTTTCCTGATACGTCAGATTTTAACTGGACCTGAATCAGATATTAGAAATTTTTAAATGTTTTATCACTTGAAGGATTCCTGTAGAATGGGACTATTAGAGGCTTCATTTTATGTTATAACCCTTCAAACTTAGCCTAAGTGCATCTAACGAATAATCATAAATCAACGGCTAAAAGCGAAGATCTTAAATACCAAAAACATACTTACAAGCAATCTTGTTTTGCAGGTTTTCATCAAAATTATCTCAAATGAATCATTTAGTTTAAAATTATCTCAAATGAATCATTTAGTTTAAGTTTTTTGTTACCAATGGATAATAAGATTTTTTTGGCAACTAGGTATTTTATGATAAGGCTCGACATCTCTTCTGTTGGTAACTTTAAGAAAGACGCTAGTTTCAACTTGTAATAAATGAGGAATTTCTGTAAACAGAATTTGTAAGAATTTCTGGTAGATTCAGAATTCAGCGAGTTTATGAAATTAAAGTATGCTTTGCTTTCTTCATCCAATACTTGCATGCTAGTTTCCCTCAAGAGTATCTGTCTAGAGTAATAACTAAAGCAAGTATATTAAATCTTAATTATCATAAAAATAATCTTCCTCAAAAACAGATTTTGCACAGGAGATAATCCTGTCGTCATATGTACTTGTATTTTCATTCTCTAGTTTTTCATTTCGAAGAGTATCTAGCAGAGAAATCGAAATATTTTCTCCAGGTTTGCCAGTCAATTTTGAATTGATTTGATTTTTTACCTTAATGGATAATGTAGATTCTGTTTGAAAATTCTTAAGGCTTTCATGAAAAATTTCTCTTTCTATATCAAATTTGTTGTTGCTTTGCACTACTGTTGACCTTGTCTCATCTGTTGACAGATTATTGATATTAATAAATGACAATATGGCACCTCTTTTTGAAATTTCCAAGCTAAATTTTCCAAAATCAATATTCGAACGTTTTCCAATAAGCTTTCCTTTTACCTTAATTAGGACTATCTTATTCTTAACTTCAAGTTCAGATATGTTTTTTGTAATTTCATCTTTTAGTTTTTCAGAGCTCCACTTTAGCGAAAATATTTCCTTATAGAGTATCTCTGCCACTTTTATCTCAATAAATTTACATTCGAAAATTTGCTTATCAAATGAAATTATATAGAAACCTCTTTTTTCTCCTTTTGCAGTTTCCTCCAGATCTTGGAAGGTCGAACCAAAGATAGGCCCTGGATAGATAATTACACTATTATCAATTTTCTTTTCAACTCTCTTGTGAATATGACCTCCACCATAATAATCAAATCCTTTTGGAACAAGAGAGATTGGTAGTGTATCCCTAAATTGCATATTTAATGGAAGAATTTCTTGAATTCCTCTATGCAATAGAAAAATTTTGAATCCATCTTCGGATTCTAACTTTTTTTTGTCAAGCTTTTCGTAAATCTCCTTATCCAGTCCAACCTTCCTCCCTGAAATACCAGTTATCTTTGCCCCAGTTTTCATGTCAACAAAGAATTTCAGCATTACTGAATCGCTATTAAATTGAAATTCGGTCGGTTTGATAAACAGTTCTGCAGAGTGCAAAATATCTATCATGGAAATATTTGCTGTATTGAAGTCGTGTGAACCATATATCATGTATATAGGAATACCTGAGTCCCTTGCACGTTTCAGAATTTCAACAGCCTTCTTTACTGGTGCGAGTTGAGGAATATTTACATCGAAAAAATCTCCGGTGATTAGAATGAAATCAACTTGTTCTTTTATAGAGATTAATATTGATCTTTCAAATGCTTGTAGATTCAAATCTCTAAGCTTGGGATTTCTCCAAGAACCTAGATGACAGTCAGTAATATGAGCAAATTTATACAAATTGTATCTATTCATTTCTAATTATATTTCAATATTTTAATATGACTGTTTACACAAACTTTCATGTCCAGATATTACAGAACTTGATAATTGTTATTCAATATAGGGTGAATGATTAGGCGAAATCTCGGTTAATCTTTGTAAGAATAAAGGCTTCATGTAAAGATCTTACCGCCTTTTCACAATCACTATTATTTACAACAAAGGCTAAATTTAGCTCAGAAGATCCTTGAGCAATCATGATTACATTAATGTTTTTTTTCGAGACCGACGAAAAAACTTTTGCTGCAATACCCTTAATACCCCTCATCCCAGAACCTACTACTGCTATAACAGCCACATCCTCATTGACTCTTACATTTTTTATGACCTTATCAAGTAGCGTCAAATCTAAAGTAGTTATAGCGGTGTCCAAATCATCTTTCTTTACAACCATAGAGATGCTGGATTCTGAAGGGCTTTGAGAGATCATCATAATATTGACGCTTTGTCTTGCTAAGGCGTCAAAAATTTTTGCTGCAGTTCCAGGTGCCCCAACCATGCCTCCACCACTTACGTCAATCAGAGCAGTATTGCGGATAGCGATTATAGCTTTCACAATCTTTTGTGACGATTTGTTGGGGTTTTTTGATATTAATGTGCCTTCATTTGATAGATTAAAGGCGTTCCTTATTCTAATTGGAATCTTGGTATCCATAACTGGTTCAAGAGCTCTTGGATGCATATACTTGGCACCAAATAGCGACAATTCGATCGCCTCTGCAAATGATACTTCTTTAAGAACTTTTGCTTCTTTCACAATACGTCGATCCGCAGTCATAAGACCGTTTACATCTGTCCATAACCAAACCTCATCAGCATCAATGCATACAGCAATAATTGTGGCCGTGTAGTCTGAACCACTTCTTCCCAATGTGGTTATATTTCCATTTTGATCAGCTCCAATAAAGCCAGTAATAACAGGAATTTTATTTTCTTTTAATAATGGATCTATGTGATACTTTACACGGATTTTAGTTGTATCTATCAGTGGTCGTGCCTGACCAAATTTTGAATCAGTTAATATCCCAACTTCTTGACCAGTCAAGTATACTGAATCAATTCCCTTATCTAATAAAGAGTATGATATTATGGGAGTCAGAAGCCGCTCACCAAAAGAAAGTAGATGATCCAAGGCTTTTTCAGTTACTTCTGTTAAAAGTACAATGCCATTCAATATGTTCTCCATTTCTTTTAAGAGAACATCCACTACCTGGAAGGCCTTGATCTTATAGGTCTTGTTTTTGATAGAATCGTTTATGATATCTACATGTATTGATCTGGTCTTGTTGATGAAATCCTTAATCTTTTTATTATCACGTTTTAATACGTATCCGGAAACGTTTAAGATTTCATCAGTGATCCCTGATACTGCAGAGAAAACCCCGATTATTTCGTTACCTTTATCATGATAAGACTTGATCAAATTGGTAATGTGTACAATTTTTTTTCCTGAATCTACGGCGGTGCCCCCAAACTTCATTACTAGGCGCATTTATGACAATCTATAAGAATAGAGATTAATACATGTATTGTTACCTTTTTGAGAAAATTAGAAAAATATGAATAAAAATAAGAGAGTGATTTTTATTTGGTTGGATCTAATAGTTCTGTATGTCTAATTTTACATTTGAAGAGAGATTACTGCTGATACAACATTGTGTATATAAATATGATTCAGAAGAAATGCTCAAAACAAAACTAAAGGGATATTTTACTCCCAAAGAAATAGAATCTGCAATTGATTCACTAATAGCTACACAAAGGATTCGTAGAATCGGACAAGACGTACTTCAAAATAATGAAAGTCATATCGGCACAGTACCTGAAATTCCAGAAAATTTGCAGTCGATAACTAACGATTTGTAATCAGGTAGGTCTCGTTTAATAAAATCTAAAAAGTAGCGAACTAAAATAAAAATATGACTCGTCGCAATTACGACAAGTATTTACTTGTTTCCCGTTAATCCGCTAAAGGCCTTTTTTAACGCGTCCAAGATGGGATTACCGGTCTGATTGCTTGTTGTTGCTGTTGCATTTGTGGCATTAGCTGTGGCGTTCACAGAAGAGCTAACAACACTCGGTGGTTGAGTCAATGTTGTTGCTGTTGCGTTACTCGCATTAGCTGAAGCGTTTGAGGCTGCGGTAATTAGCTTGTTAGCCTCATTCATTGCCGTTCCTGTTGTATTTGACGTAGCATTAGACAGATTATTGGCCACATTTACCATGACATTCTTTGCTTGTTCTATCCCTGTTTGAGTAGCGTTCGCCGTGGCATTTGCAGTTGTGCTGATAACATCCTTTGCTTTTTCCATAGCTGTTCCTGTTGCATTTGCCGTGGCATTTGCAGTTGTGCTGATAACATCCTTTGCTTTGTCCATAGCTGTTCCTGTCGCATTAGCTGTGGCGTTTGCAGAGGTGCTAACAACACTCTCTGGTTGAGTCATTGTTGTTCCTGTTGCATTAGTTGCATTAGCTGTGGTGTTTGCAGAGGTGCTAACAACACTCTCTGGTTGAGTCATTATTTCTGTTCCTGTTGCATTTGCTGTGGCGTTCATAGCTGTTCCTGTCGCATTAGCTATACCTGACGTATTAGAAGTGGCGGATGGAACGGTCTGTGCACTTGCAAAGAAATTTGAAAGTACAACAATAGTGGTCACCGTGAATAATAGTGACAAATACCCTTTACCAATCATAACTTTTTAAAAGAAATACTGTCTTTTAATGGTTTGCAGAAATTCTAATTAACATACTCATAAATAAATTATTTATTTTATTTATAAAATAATTAATAAAAACTGTATTAAGAACAATATAGCCTTGATTATCGATATAATAGTACAATTTTGATTAGACTTTAATTATTATTTGAGAGTATTATCTTGGTTAATTTGAAAACCTCCAGCCACATCTCCCACGTTAGCCTCTGCGTATTTGTGTTGTGTCGACTGGGATGATAGGATGCTATCAAATGTTTGTCTTTTACTCTGTAATTGGCTAAATGATAGAATTTTAATTTTCTCAAATCATTAATCTTACAGTACGTTAGAAATGATATATGACCCAGTGTTATTACAACCTTTACTTTTTTCAATAACTCTTGTTCACAGATAAGATACTTTGAACAGTTGGCTAATTCTGAGTTTAGAGGTTTATTTAAGGGAGGTGCACACCGGATACATGAACTAATGAAAATATTATTCAGGATCAAGCCATCATCAGTCGACGTACTTCTTGGGATATTTGAAAAACCAGTTTCATATAAAGCCCTCATTAGCCACTGTCCAGAGTGATCCCCGGTAAAGAGTCTGCCAGTTCTATTGGCACCATGTGCTCCTGGGGCTAGACCAATAATTAGAACATTTGCCTCAGTATCTCCAAATCCAGTAACTGGTCTTGCCCAGTATACTTCATTTGAAAATCTTCTAACCTTATTTTTGCCGACTAGCCGTATGTATGTTACTAATCTCCTACAACGAGTGCAATTGACGATTTCTCTGTTTATACTATCTATAGTAACCAAGTTAGTCAATCATTAAACATTATTATTTTTTATAAAATACTGTGGAATACTTAGTTGCGTTCTGGAATCCAGTTTATTCTGGTACTGAATCAGAGATCAACTTGCCATTTTCTATTTTAATAAACAAAAATCGATTGTCTTTGAAAATTAATGTAATTTCGTCCTTTTGTTCTTCAACATCCAATAATTCTTGCCCTTTGACACCATCAAACTTTGCCATTAGTCTTTCATCACAATCGACTATATTTATAGTAAGACGAAAGTAGGATAAGAATGGATAATTCATAATTTTTTAACATTTACAAATTTAGTTTCTTCCCACAACTCTGAACGTTCCGTATAAAGATGCTTCCCCCAAGAAACCTTGATGGAGATCTGAATATGATTCTCTCCTTTTTTCAGTAAATTGCTATCAAGTAATATAGATTTAGTTACATCAAACAGTAGTGATTTTGCTTCCTCAATGGCCAGGGGATAATAAGGGGTTTCTTCCTTTATTATCGAGATCCATACTCTGTAAGATATTTTTGGATTTCTTGTCCAAAACAGTACAGCCTTTCTTACAAATTTGATATTGTCAACCGTCTTTCTACACACCCTTAATTCTAGTTGAACAGTAAGTCTGAATCCATTATCGTGTTTATCATATGCTCTTTCCCAATTTTTTTGGGAAAATATTTCTCTTATCAGGCCATCTATTTTAAAAGCAAGACTCAATGTCAAAGTATCGTTGGAGCTTATGGTCTCGTGAGATGTACCAAGTTTAATATCTGAAATAAAGCTCCTCTGCAATAAGCTTCGCAGATGGTATAATTTATATCTTCAATATGTAGTTGTCTGTATCATGCAGGCGGAGTTAGAAAATTATAAATCAAATGAACTCGATTTGAAGGTTAGCGAAGATATTTCGATTTTATACATTGTGCAACATGAACTGCTAAACGAAAAGGAGGTAGAATTTGCGGGTGTTGTATTGAAACACCAATTAAAGGAGGAGTTTAGTTTTAGAATCGTAACAAAAAAATCCAAGCCGCTTGATATTTTGCACAAAGCATTACAAACCTCATCTAATAATGCACTTAAAGTTAAAGATATGATCGAGTCGACAGTAAACAAAGAAACGAGCGCTGATTCTGCTTGAAATTTTGTCCAAATTGTGAAAGTAGGATGAAACCAAGAATAGAGGAAAATATCTTGATTTGTCCAAAGTGTGGTTTTAGAGAAGCAAAAATTGAAATCAAGTCAATTCCTTTAATAGATCAAAGCGGAGCTAGTCTCAAGATAGTTGAATCAGAAAAAGGCCCTAGCGCCTTGCCAACTACAAATATTGATTGTCCCAAATGTGGAAACAACATAGCCTTCTGGTGGATGCTACAAACAAGATCGGCTGACGAAGCTACGACCCAATTCTATAGATGTACACAATGCAGCCATACCTGGAGAAATTATGCTTGATCTATAGTTAAGATCACTTGTCTCTAATTCGAGAATTCTTTAACTAGCAATTATATAAATTATTACATATATGTCCTAAAATCTATGATTTTATTTTATTATTTTACAACATATTTTCTAATGTTTTCCGTTCAAATTATCTATTAAAAAATAGGAATGTTTAAAATCTTTTGAATCTGCCTGTTGATTGATATAGTTGGTATTTCTAGCAAAAACGAAAACGCCGGATGAATGGAAAGCAGTAACTTCAGCAATATCGACATTGGTAGATGAGGCTACTTTTGAAGCCACCGTTGAAGGATTATCGTTCAGAGGGATGGATCCCTCTCATGTTGCATTAATTGATATTAGTTGGCCAAACTCTGCTTTCGATGGTTATGAGTGTGATGCAGCTCTAAAATTTGGAGTTAGAATTGACGAGTTTTCAAAATTGATGAAAAGAGCTGAAAAAAAAGATACGGTAGAAGTTTCTGTGGAAGAGAACAGTATGCTTTACATCAAAATCCTAAATGGATACAAGAGAGAATATAAAATGCGATTAATAGAAAGTACTGGAGGTTCCACTCCCTTGCCAAAACTAAATTTCAATTCCAAGGTAATATTGACTCCAGCATCGTTTGATAAGATATTGTCCGATATTGAAGTAGTCTCAGAGTACATTTCAATTGATTCTGATGAAAAGAAAATTACCTTTTCTGGTAGAAGTGATTATGGAGAAGCCGATATTGTTATTGAGGAGGCTAGTGAAGGTCTCGAGGAATTGCTGGTCAAAGAAAAAAGTAAGGCTACATACAGTTTGGACTATCTATCAAAAATCACAAAAGCTATAAGTGTCTCTGGAGGCTCTTTAGTATTGGAATATTCTACAAAAATGCCATTAAGATTAGAGTTTAGAGTAGCTAATGTGGGAAGAATTCATTTCTATTTGGCTCCCAGAGTACAGGATTAGTCCTGTTAATAAAAAATCATCACTCAATTAAATATTAAAACACAATGTCATCCAGAAACTTTGTAAATGAACAAAAATAAGTCTAGACAGCTCGATAAATGCTTAGTTATGCAAAGAACTCTTGCTTAATAAGGACAGGATTTTTCGATAAGTTTTGTTATAGCCGTATATATATTTCACCATTTTTTTCAGATATTGGAAAGAGTAACAGATCACCAGCCTTTGTCCAGTTCGGATTTTGATCGTTCCACTTAGCCGGAATGTGTAACAATTTGCCACTAATTAGATCGTATTCAAAATCATGCATATAGCATATTATCTTTGTTTCTTTTATTTCGCTTTTTGAAAGGGATGCTCCTCTATGTGGACACGAATTATCCAAAGCGAATAATCGATTATTAGATCTACACACAAGTATCTTACTACCTTGGATAGATATCATCTTCTTTGTATTGTTTGGAAGATCTTTACTATTGCATACTTTATATTCCATTAGTGAATACTAGACTATCACGATTGTATAAATTCATTTTCAATATTTAGATGAATTATTTTACTGTTCTAGGATTAGATTGTACAATATCATTATAAAGATCGTTTGTGTCGTAAATACACAGTTGAAGTACCATAGGATTAGTGAAATCAAAAAAGAAGAATTTCTAGGTAAAGAAATCAGAATAAGAGGATGGGTATACAGATTACGTAGACAAAAAGATAAAGCTTTCATCATAATGAGAGACGATCGTGGTGGAATAATTCAATGTGTGGTTCCTAGTGCAGCTGTGCAGGAGCTTACGATAGAATCTTCCTTAGAGGTCCAAGGGATCCTGTTCAAAGATGAAAGAGCAAAGGAAGGTGGTTATGAGATTAGAGGAAATGATGTAAAGATTTACAGTTTAGCAAACAACGATTTTCCAATTGGAGAATATCAAAGTACAGAATTATTACTAGATTATAGACACTTGACTCTACGTACAAGGAAGATGATTACAATCGCAAAGATAAGAGCAACAGTTCTTGAAAAGTTGCGCAACTGGTTTGTTGAAAATGATTGGATTGAAGTTACAACACCAACGTTAGTCAAGAGTGCAGTGGAGGGCGGTTCAACCCTTTTCCCTGTAAAATATTTTAAAGATGAGGCATTTTTATCTCAAAGTGCTCAACTATACTTAGAGGCTTTAATTTTCTCCTTAGGGCCAGTCTGGACTATAGGTCCTTCGTTTAGGGCTGAGAAATCAAGGACCCTAAGACACCTTGCAGAATACCTTCACCTGGAGGCAGAAGCCCCTTGGATAACTATGAATGATTTGTTTTCAATTCAAGAAAAATTACTAATTCATTTAATTAGACACGTAACAAAAGATAGAAATCAAGAGCTAATATTTTTGAATCGAGACATACTAACTTTGAATCAAATGAAAGAACCATTTGATAAATTGAGTTACAGTCAAGCAATTGACATTCTTTGTTCAAATGATATCAAGATTCAAGATGGAGAGGTGATTAGAAAAATAGAATGGGGAGACGATCTGAATATAGACTCTGAAAAGCTACTTACAAAGGATCGTAGGAATCCTGTTTTCGTATATGGATACCCACTCCAAGTTAAACCATTCTATGTAAAGGAAGACCCGGAAAGACAAGGAATTGCCCTTACTGCGGATTTACTTTTGCCCGATGGATTTGGCGAGGTAAGCAGTGGCGGTATGAGAGAGGAAAATATAGCATTGTTGAAATCTAGGATTAAAAAAGAGGGTCTAGACATGGATTCTTATTCATGGTACTTGGACCTTAGAAAATATGGATCCGTGCCTCACGGAGGTTTCGGTATAGGTATTGAGAGATTGGTCAGATGGATAATTAACTTGGAAGACATTAAGGAATGTGTACTCTTTCCAAGAACGATGGCTAGGCTTAATCCTTGACGTTTTACGGTGTGCCTCCACGTCTATTTTTGTACAAAAAGTGGAAATTTAGAATATTTAAGTTTCGCAATATATAACGATCGTCACAGAACTGCATCATCTTTTTATATGTCATTCACTTCCATCTTGTTATGCCAAAGGCATTTGTTCTAATGAATGCTGAATTAGGTAGCGAAGATTCTATAGTAAGCGAGTTGAAAAGTATTGATGGTGTGAAAGAAATTTATCAAGTTTATGGAGTTTACGATATTGTTGCACAAGTTGAATCAGAAACCATGGAAAAAGTCAAAGAGACAATTACATGGAAATTACGAAAATTAAATGGTGTAAAGTCTACATTAACTATGATTGTAATGGAATGACAAGTAACTCACTTTATTTTTCAAATTTCCGGTCCAATTAAATCGCAATATCCCATAGATGCGTCATTTCCTGCTCCAATAGCATCACAGAATTATGTTTAGCGGCGAATAATACAAGCAATCCAGGTTTTTATGGGTTTACCCAGTACAGAAATACTGTATGTTACTAAAATTAATACTTCAGGACTAAAGCTAGCAGGATAATAATATTAATTATCAACATTTAGGAATAAATGTTACTAAATTGTTAATTAGTAAGTAATTAAAATTCAAATACATTATCTAGAGAAGATACAATTAATATAACAATTTATTAATATATACTTAACACAAAATAATACCAATATTGACAACTGATGGAAATCATATTAAATTGGAAGAATTATTTAAGAGATCCAATGTAAAATTAGGCGATTCAGTAATGATTGAAACCAATAATGCAAGGCACTTTGGCATTCTAATTCCAAGATACGAATATGCCGATGCCAATCATCTAGTTTTGAAATTGAAAAGTGGATATAATATTGGTATCAAGATAGGAAAAATCAAAAGTATAAAAAAAATAACCGAAAAATTGGATCCTAATATAAAACCCGATACTAATTATAAATACAAGGATTATTTTTCACATAAAAATACTGATCAAAATTTTTCACAAAGCCAACTGCCAAATTTATCGTTGTTAAGTACAGGTGGAACCATTTCAAGTAAAATTGATTATAGGACAGGTGGGGTGATGGCAGCACTCACAGCAAAAGAACTTAATGATTCAATTCCCGAACTTACGAAGATAGCAAACATAGATCCAGAAGTAGTTTTGAGCGAGTATAGTGAAAATATCAAACCTGAACATTGGTCCCTAATAGCAAGAAAGGTTGCTAATAATATATTATCAGGCAAATACGATGGGATTATCGTATCGCATGGTACAGACACCATGCACTATACTTCTGCAGCACTGAGTTTTGCCCTTCAAAATCTACCAATTCCTGTAGTATTAGTTGGCGCGCAAAGATCCTCAGATAGACCCTCATCTGATGCATCTTTGAATCTGATAGGGGCTTGCACTTTTGCGACTAAATCTAAATTCTCTGGGGTCTTTGTTGCAATGCATTATTCAATCTCCGATGAAGTTATTGCTTGTCATATAGGTACCAGGGTTAGAAAAAATCACACAAGCAGAAGAGATGCATTTCAATCGATTGATGTATACCCTTTTTCCCTAATCAAGAAAGATCAAATAGAGATATCTAGGCAATATACAGACTTGAAATTTCAAGAGAGGAACAAAAATCTTGAAAGTATGGTTGTAAGACCAAACTTTGAAAATAAGGTTTCATTATTAAAATTTTATCCTGGTTTTGATTGTAGAATGATTGATTATTGCGTTGAGCTGGGTCATAAAGTAATTATTCTGGAAGGTACTGGTTTGGGTCACATAAACAAAGAATGCTTTTCCCGAATAAAGAATGCAGTCAATAAAGGAATAGTAATATTTATGACCTCTCAATGCATCTGGGGCAGAACTGCTCTTACTGTCTACGATACAGGAAGAGACCTATTAAATCTTGGTGTGATTCCACTATCTAATATGACTTCTGAGACTGCGTTAGTCAAAGCTATGTGGTGCCTTGGGAACTTTACAGATGAGAAAGAAGTCATAAAAACCATGACCAACAATATTGCAAATGAGTTTACAAACCGAATAATAGTTGACTGATCGCATGATGTATACTGAGTGAGCAATTTGTGATTCTATAGAAATTAAATTTAGAATGGGTCAACAAGCTTCAATCATAGTAAAAATTTCAAATTATGATATATGTCTGATGGGTGTATTGGCTTGCCGCATTATACTATGTAATGCACACAGGGTTCAGCAACCTAAAGCCATTTTCTTACAAAATGGTAGGACATGACATCAGTACGAAATAGCCTAAATTTTATGATTTGCACAATCTCGGTTATTCAAATTGGTTTACCCAGAAACCAAAAATTCAAATTTATTGTACTGCTTCCATAGACCCAAGTTCGTATATCCTATGTCCACTATACCCACCTATTGATCTTACAATTCCTTTAGACTCAAGAGACCGCAAAAATGAATTTGCAACAGAAATCTTTACGCCCATTAACCTAGCGAGTGCTTGACACGTAATTGGTTTCATATTTTTTATAGTCTTTAATCCTTGGGGTTCTTCGATTACTATTAATGATTTTTGTTTTTGTTTAAATGGACCCTTTTTTTCTCCTTTCTTTGTTTTGTCGTCGGCAGCTGGAGTCTCCGTTGAGGTCTTTTCTTGACTCCCTATTGATTTTTTCTTAGCCCCTCCCATAGTAACACCACTGTTAGTCCAATTTATAATTCTATGGAATAGGTGTAATCGATTTCGATGAAGTCAATCGAAATATTTCGGAAGTTAGTTTTAAATATTTTAAATACCCTCCTATAAGAAATAATATTGGATTTTTCCGTTATTGTCAAAATTTTGGACGAGATGGAACAAACAACAAGTAGACTTGAACTTACGAATTATCTGGTTACCCTTTTCAAAAATACTCCCTCACAACTCATTGATAAAGTAATATATCTTATTCAGGGAAAAATTAGACCGGATTACGAAGGAATTGAAATGGGAATAGCTGAAAAAATGATTATTCGTATAATTTTACAAATATCAAATATTTCAAGTGATGAAGTTTATCACAAATATCGGGAATTAGGAGATCTGGGAAGTGTTGCTGAAACAATTTTGAAATACAAAGTTCAGAAGACACTATTTAATGAAAAGGTTACTATTGAAGGGATTTATTTAATTTTCGACAAGATATCAAAAACCACTGGTAAGGGATCTCAGGATATAAAATTGAGATTGCTTGCAAGTCTTTTTAATGATTCATCACCTGAAGAATGCAAATATATTATCAGATTTGCCCTAGGAACTTTGCGTCTTGGAATAGCCGATAATACGATAATGGATTCATTAGCTTTAGCATACACACACGATAAAAAAAATAGAAAAATCTTAGAAAGCGCTTATAATGTCTCAAGCGATTTGGGAAGGGTTTCCAAGATTTTGGCAGAAAATGGCATACAAGCAGTTTCTGCAATTAAGATTGAATTATTTATACCGATTCGACCAATGCTTGCAGAAAGAGTTCAAACAAGTAAAGAGGCTCTCGATAAGGTTTCAGGTAAAGGTGCAGTAGAATTTAAGCTCGACGGTGAAAGAGTACAAATTCATAGGAAAGATAAGAAGGTTCAGATATTTTCAAGGAGCCTAGAAAACATAACCCACTATTATCCCGATGTCGCTGAAGCCTCTATGACGATTCCTTTAAGAAACTTTATCATTGAGGCTGAAGTGGTTGCAATCAATAGGGATACAGAAGATTTTCTTCCTTTTCAGGAGCTTATGCATAGACGTCGGAAATATGATATAGCCAAGAATGTAGAAAATTATCCTGTTTCTGTAAACGTGTTTGATATTCTTTGGGCAGGCGGAGATAAAACAATTCTTCCCTATTTAGAACGAAGAGCATTGTTGAAGGATGTTATTACTAATTCAATGGATGCAAGACTAACGCTCATACAGCAGAAGGTTGTAACCAGTGTAGAACAGCTTGAAAGATTCATGGCTAAATCAATAGGATATGGTTGTGAGGGCCTAGTGGTAAAGCAGACCGACAGTCCTTATAGAGCCGGGGCAAGAGGATTCGCATGGATAAAAATCAAAAGAGAATATAGAAGTGAATTAGTCGATAGCTTGGATCTGGTCATTATTGGCGGGTCTTATGGAAGAGGGAGAAGGGTAGGGAGATATGGTGCGTTGCTACTTGCAGTATACGATAAGAATGAAAATGTTTTCAAAAGCGTATGTAAAGTGGGAAGTGGGTTTAGAGATGAAGCCCTCGCAGAGTTGTTTAAAGAGTTAGGAAAATACAAGATATCAAAGAGGCATGCACGAGTTTATTCAAAGCTTGAAATGGATACTTGGTTTATACCTACAATAGTAATCGAGATTATAGCGTCAGAAATAACATTAAGTCCTGAATACGATGCTGGCATGGGTTCAATCAGAAAGGGTTTTGGACTGTCATTAAGATTTCCAAAATTTACCAATAAAATTCGAATTGATAAAAATCCGCAAGACGTAACAGATGAATCTGAATTAATTCAAATGTACAGAAAACAGAGAAACATAAAGTTGTGATTGAGGAATAATTTTTTACTTTAGAATTCTCATCCTTTACTAATTAGCTGGTTTTGCATTAACAACTAATTTAAAATTATTCAAAATATCTTTACACCTATTTCTGATAGTGACTTCAGTAACACCAGCAAAATTGGAAACGTCAATCTGAAGCAGATTTACTCCGAGTAATACCGATGCAAGGTAGATATATGCAGCAGCCAACCCGTTGGGTGCTTTGCCGTCCGAAAAGAAATTATTATTTGTTTTTTGTGCAATTTCGAGTGCTAATCTCTCAATTTTTGTGTCTATTTTTGCAATATTGGCAAGTTTTGAAATATAGTTGTCTATTGCAAACATCGAAGGAATCGATGAAATTTGAGAATATGACGGAGACATTGTATTTGAATTTGGGCCTGTGTCTAAATCTGTGTGTTCTGAATAGTTTGTTGTTGGAACAGATCTTCCCATATATTTTGATTGGTTTACTTTATTGATTTCCATCACCATGGACCTATAATACCTAGAAGCCAGTTTTACGCTTGACTTGTCAAATTCTGATATTCCTGCAGCTTGAACAATTTCTTCTATTGATCTAACAACACCACATCTTTTGCAAGCCAAATAAATTGTCGCTGATGCTATACACGTTATAGATTTCCCCTTTGCCTTGTTATTATTTTCAAAATTACGATATATCATTGAGGCGGTTTCGGTTATGGTTTTTCTAAGACAGAGAACAGAGCATAATTCATTAATCTTTGAAAGTACATTTGATAGCCTTCTTTCTTTTGATGAATTAACTCTTAATCTGCTATGCCATTTGCGAGATCTATTCATGAGTTCAACGTTTTGATAATCTATCGTTCGTCCACTATAATCTCTTGAACTATTTCCAATTTCCGTCCTCAAACCAAAATCATGAAGGGACAAACTAGTTGAACCACTTGCCCTAGTGTTCTTGTTTCTTTCTTCAAAATCTGTTGAATTATTTTCGGGTCCAAAATAGTCAACTTGTTCCATAACTACGCATCCGCATTTGTGACATACATATTCACCCTTACCATAATCAAGAATAATCTTTGATTGACATTCAGGACATTGCGAACAATATTCCACAGACTTCATGTCCTCTTCCTCCTCACTCTGTCTCTTTTTTTTGATGAGTTGAATCGATTGAGACTATGTGATTTGTATACCGCCCCACCTGTAGAATACTTTGAATTTATGGTGGGAATAACAGATGCGTACGGGGATTTGACTGGGCCTATTAATTCAATAATTTTTCCAACTTTACTACCTTTATCATCTATTAATGACTGACCTATTAAATTGTGGTTAATGTTTTCCTCAACTTTGACTATCAGTCTTCCACTCTTGGCAAAGTGGACAATTTCACCTATTTTCTCCATTATTTGTAAAACAACCTAGTACTTACTCATTATCATTTTAATCTGTCAATAAAATTTAGTTTCAAGATAAATAAAATCTGTCATTAGCTTTTGATGAATAAAATTGATCTGATAGGAATTAACTAATGCTTTTGCTGTCGTGTCTCACTCATCTTTTTTGCAATTTGATTAACAACAGTAGACTTCTTCTCCTTTTTTGAAATCATAATATACCCTGACTTCACGAAAGATCTTCTAGGATATCGCGCTTGATTGTTAATATTTTCTTCAGAAAGATCCAATTCAAGAGTTTTTGATGCGCCTATCAGCTCTTCCATCGTAGGATCATAAACAGAAGTATTTTTTCCTACCTTTCGACCTTTTTTTCGTGACAAATTTTTGTTAAAATAGTCTAGCCATATTATTTGATGATCGTAATCTTTCATTGATGTCAGTATATTTTTTCATATAATTAATCATTTTGATGCTCTTGTGAGATTATATATTCATATGTGTTGGCTGGCCGTAATGCATGCTGTTTTCAGTAGGAAATTTTATGTCGATTGGCATATTCAGTTATTTTATATAACCAGAATTCATTACCAAAAATATCCCGCGGTAGCTCAGCCTGGTAGAGCTTTCGGCTGTAGTAGTCGGCAAATATTGCTAAACTCGTGAAACAGCCTATCGGGCTAACATTTGCAGCGACCGAAGAGTCGCAGGCTCAAACAGATTTGATTTCATGCTCTTCTGGAGTAAATCCTGCCCGCGGGATACACTAGATTATGAGATGGTAGTCCCAAAATTAAAATAAATGTAATATTTTATACCGGTAAATATGTTTTCTATGTTATTGTTAAATTACCGAACCTGCCAAGTATTTGTGTTGAATAAATCCCAACATCTTGAACCGCACATCAAAGAATCCAATCATATAAGAGATTTAGTATTCGGATTTGGTGACGGACTAAATACCTCTTTAGGAATTGTAGCTGGCGTCGGAGGGGCAAACAGCTCAGCTGACTTTATAATATTAGCAGCCCTGGTGGGCATGTTCACTGGTGCAAAAGCAATGGCAGTACAAAATTATCTTGCAATAAAATCCCAAAGAGAAATTTTAGAGTCTGAAATAAAAAGAGAAGAAATTGAGATGGAAGTATATCCTGAAAAAGAACGTTCAGAAATTGAAGAAATTTATCGTGCTAAGAACTTTGATGAAGACTTGGTAAAAAGCGTTACAGATAAAATTACTTCAAATAAAAAGGTGTGGCTCAAAACAATGTTGACTGAAGAATTGGGATTGAACCTGGACATTGTAGGCAACCCGATAAGAGGAGCTCTTATAATGTTCGTATCTTTTATCATCGGAGGCATTTTGCCAATATTACCATACTTATTATCTAAAGCAGGTCTTCTGCCTCTTCAATATTCACTATGGATAGCTATTGCAATTAGTCTCACTGCTTCATTTTTGATAGGAGCCAAAAAGGCAAAGTTAGCAAAGATAAATTGGCTCAAAGGAGGAATTGAAATGTCCGCCTTAGGAACAGGAATTGCCCTATTAGGATTTGGGATCGGAGCTGAATTGGCTAATGCAAATTTGTTAAATTATTAATCCCATACAAAACTGATAATATTGTTTGAGAATAAATTCAAAGTTTGTGTTTCTCTGGCAACTGATTCGGTTGATAAGTTACCAACTTTGATTACCAGGGCCCTCTATAGAGGAGCTGATTACTTGGAAATTAGATTTGATCATATAATCTACAATCATATAGATTCTGCCCTGGAGATATCTAGTAAGATAAAAAAAAGAGCAATCTTTACATTGAGATCAAAAGATGAGAGTGGATTTTTTGATGGGGACCGTGGAGAACAAATTTCACTATTAAAGAAAATTGGTAGGACGAAACCAATGTTATTGGACATAGAGATCTCAATCTTAAAAAAGGATAAGGATCTGAGGAAATTTGTAAAGGATAATAAAATCCCAATTCTAGTATCATCCCATAATTTTGGAGATACTCCAAATAAATCATTACTTTTAAAAAAATTTGAGGATATGAGTAAATATAGTAATTATGTCAAATTGGTTACTACGGCAAGAAATTCGAATGATAATTTCAAAATACTTTCACTATACGACAACAATATTAAAACAAAACTAATCGCGTTTGCAATGGGAGAACATGGGATTTCATCAAGATTATTATGCACTTTGTATGGGAATGCACCATTTACTTATGCCTCTTTAGACACTCCTTTAGCACCAGGACAACTTGACATTGGGGTAATGAAAAAAATATACGATACGATTAGTAAGAATCTGAAAAATAAATGAATACTGATTTTAAAACATTCTGCATAATTGGGGATCCTATAGACCATTCATTATCTCCTGCAATTCATAACGCTGCTTTTAATACTTTAGGACTAAATTGTAGTTATATTGCCTTCAGGGTTCAGGAAGATCAATTGAAAAATTCTCTGGATTCTTTAAGGGCAATAAAAATTGGTGGGTTTAATGTAACCATGCCACATAAGGTTAAGGTCCTAGAATATGTTGACCACCAAGATAAAACCGTTCAGTTGGTGGGAGCAGCAAATACTGTTAATAATGAAGATGGGAAATTTTGGGCATATAACACAGATGTAGCAGGATTCATTAAACCATTACATGGCCGAAAGATCGATTTTAACGGATTTGAAGTATTTGTTTTGGGGGCGGGAGGTGCAGCTAGAGCAGTGGTTGTCGCTTTGTCAGCTGAAAAAGGAATTAAAAATATCAATATTTTTAACAGGAATACTGACCGATCCAGAGAATTATCAAATATGGTTAACAAATTGGGACTAGAAGCTACTATTATTTCCAATGATGATATTCAGAATATAGCTTCGAAGTGCAACCTCATTATAAACGCTACTCCACTTGGTATGAATAACGAAAAGAGCTTGATTAAATCTACCAGTATAAGAAAAGATGCGATGGTATATGATATTGTATATAAGCCAATAATTACCAATTTAGTAGAGAATGCGAAAATTGCCGGGGCCGAAGTAGTCTATGGTTATGAAATGTTACTCGAACAGGCAACTGCATCCTTCAAGATATGGCTCCAAATGGATCCCCCAATAGAGTCCATGAAAAAAGTGTTATTTGGAATGTTTGGAGAACCCACATGACTATAAAGGTAACATCAATAGTTCATGGTGCCATCTCAATTGTAAATGCTGTTGCAACTGGATTTGGTACTGCAATGGGAATTTCGCTTAAAGTCAAAGTTGAAATAAATTCAAAGAAAGGTTCTGGAATAATTTTTCAAAAAGGTGGAGGAACTGGTATGATAAAAAAAATAATTTATGACATACTTCCATCAAAGTATCTCAACAATAATCAATTATTAGTTAATATCAATTCAGAGATACCCTCGGGTATGGGATTAAAAAGTTCAAGTGCAGTATCAAATGCAGTTGCTCTTGCATGTAAATGCCTTGTCAATAAGGAGATCAATGATGATTTTGTTCTAAATAGTGCCATAGACGCATCATTGTATGCAAAAACTACTATTACTGGTGCATATGACGATTCAACTGCATGTTATTATGGAGGATTTGTTACCACTGATAACTATAAGAGAAAAATCTTGAAAAGAGAAGATTCACCTACCGATGTAATCGCTGTAATATATTTGCCAAATAACAAAAAAAGGGGAGATGTTACCAGATTCAAATTACTTTCAGATATTTATCTTGAAGCCTTTCAATTGGCGTATTCGGGGCAATATTGGAAAGCTATGACACTAAACGGAGTTCTGACATCCTCTTTAATCTCAAATAGCTATAATATTACCAGAATATGTCTAGAAAATGGTGCCTTGGCAGCAAGCATATCGGGAAACGGACCTGCGATTGCTGCAGTAGTAAATGAGGACAAAGCCCAAAAAATTAAATCAATCTTATCGAATTTAGACGGCAGGGTTATAGTATCGGCCACAAACAACGAGAAAGCATCAGCAGTGAGAGAAGTTGGTTAAAATATTTGTAACAAGGTCTATTTTAAATGGTAACGTTTGTTGTCCACCAAGCAAAAGCTATACTCACAGAGCAATTTTCATTTCTTCTTTGGCGCATGGGAATTCACATATTATTAATCCACTAATTTCAAGGGATACTCTTGCAACAATTGACGCATGTAGAGCATTTGGAATAAAAATAAGAAGAAGAGGACAAGAATTAATTATTTCTGGAAAAGATACTCTAAAAATTCCCGATGATGTTATCAATGTGGAGAACTCTGGAACAACAATGCGTTTCGTTACTGCTATTTCATCGTTAGTAAAAGGAGGATATGTTGTAATCACAGGAGATGATAGTATAAGAAAAAGACCAATGGGACCACTATTATTAGCCTTGAAACAACTTGGCATTAATTGTTTCTCTGCCAGAGAAAATGATAGAGCACCTATTATTGTACAGGGAGGAGAAATTGGTGGAAAACAGGTTACTATTGATGGCTCTATATCAAGTCAGTTTATTTCAGGAATTCTAATAGCAGGTGCTTGTGCTGAATCAGAAATTTCTCTCAGTGTAGTCGGAAAGCAAGTCTCAAAAACCTACATAGAATCAACCATTAATGTGATGTCTAAATTTGGCGCAGAAATAAGGTATTCCAGAGATTATAAAAGATATCATATATTCAATAATAGATATCAGGCTACTACGTTTACTATACCAGGAGATTTTTCTACTGCAGCGTTGTTGTTATCTGCAGGTGCCCTCGTAGGCAATGGGATAACTGTTGGTAACCTAGATTTTTCGTTACCACAAGGCGACTCAAAAATTCTTGAAATTCTGAAGAAAATTGGTGCAGTAATTAGTATAAATAAGAAAAATGGTACTGTGAAGACTGTAGGAATTGAAGAACTTGATGGAGGAGAATTTGACCTCTCAGATACGCCAGACTTGCTTCCTGTTGTCGCTATTTTGTCTCTAAAGTCGAGAAATCCTGTAAGGATATCTGGAGTTTCTCACACACGTTACAAAGAAACAGATAGATTAAGAATAATTGCATCTGAACTAAGAAAACTTGGAGTAAATACGAAGTTATTTCCTGATGAAATTATGATAATCTCACCAAAAAAACTAAAAAATGCACTGCTTGATTCCCACAATGATCATAGGCTTTTTATGAGCTTTGTAATAGCTGCCATGTTGACAGAAAAATCTGTTGTAGATGGGGTCGAATCAGTCGATGTTTCTTACCCTTCATTTGTGCAAGACATGAAAAGAATTGGTGCAAAATTAAGTTAGTTTTGATTTTATTTCCATTTCTGTAAAGTTTGAAAGTATAACAAATTAACATAAAGGCAATATATATGACACACAAATGGTATCAATATCCATAAAATGACTGGCAATATCTTGGGGGAGAAACTCACTTTAACTAGTTTTGGTGAGAGCCATGGAAGATGTGTTGGTATGGTACTAGACGGCTGCCCTTCCGGACTTCCACTCTCCGAATCAGATTTACAAAGTGAATTAGATAAGCGTAAACCGGGGCAATCAATAATTACAACCCAGAGAAAGGAAGAAGATAAAGTTGAAATATTGTCAGGAATTTTCAATGGTCATACAACTTCAGCTCCCATATGTGCGATAATATGGAACAAGGATTCAGATTCTAGACCGTATGAAGTGATTAAGAATAGTCCAAGACCGGGTCATGCAGATTATCCATCTTTTATAAAATATGGGGGATTTGCCGATTATAGAGGGAGTGGGAGATTTTCTGGAAGATTAACTGCAACAATGGTCATGGGTGGGGCGATAGCACAAAAGCTCTTGAAGTACTCGTTAGGCATAGAAACTATTGCCTATACTATTCAGATAGGTCAAATTGGTTGCAATTCTTTATCATATGAAGAGGCAAAACAAAATAGGTATACGAACGAGGTCCGATGTCCCCGTCCTGAAATTGCCGAAAAAATGAAATCCATTATTATTGATGCGAGAAAAAATGGCGATTCACTGGGAGGGATTGTTGAATGTATATCCGTAGGATTGCCGGTAGGATTGGGAGAACCGATATTCTCGTCCATGGAATCTGACCTCAGTAAAGCATTATTTAGTATACCATCCGTAAAGGCTATAGAATTTGGATCTGGTTTTTCGGGAACAAAGCTAAAAGGATCTGAAAATAATGATGAGTATGCAATCTCTAAGGACAATAAGATAATAACGATGACAAACAATTCTGGAGGAATTTTGGGAGGCTTAACTAACGGAATGCCATTAGTAATCAGAATTGGATTCAAACCACCATCGTCTATTGCAAAAAAACAAAAAACAGTAGATCTAGTTTCAAATTCCGAATGTGAAATTGTTGTTCCAGGAAGGCATGACCCCTGTGTTGTTCCTCGAGCTATACCTGTGGTTGAGTCTTTAGTCTCTTTGATTTTGGCTGACCACGCGATTAGATGGGCGCTTATTCCACCGGTGTTAGGCGATAGAAAAAAATGAACAATGAAAACGAGCTCAAACTAGAAAAATTACGCGATGACATGCGAATTGTAACTGCAGACATAATAAAGCTAGTGCAAAAAAGGATGAGTATTGCAAGTGAAATTGGAAATATCAAGGATAATCTTATGATGAAAATAGAAGACATTTCTGTTGAACAAGATATTGCACGATATGTTCGCGAATTAGGAACACAATTCGGCTTGAATAATGAGTTTATAGGTAAATTATTGAATTTATTACTTTTAGAGTCAATAAATATTCAGAAAGCAAAAACCTCAAAAAAAGAAGCAAAGTTGGATCATATGGGCATGTTCTTGAAAGCAAAACAACTCGAGTCGGAAGGTAAGAAAATAATTCATTTGGAAGTTGGCGAGCCAGATTATCTGCCTCCAGTTAATGTCAAAAATGAATTACTGAAAACTTTCGAGAAAAAAAGAATTCACTACACTCAGACCAATGGAGTTCCTACGCTAAGAAAGTTAATAGCACAAGAAAGATCAGTAAAGGAAGAAAATGTAATAATTACTCCTGGGGCAAGGTTTGCAGTATTTAGTGCAATGGTGTCTAATTTATCAATTGGGGATGAACTAATCATTTCTGAGCCGGCGTGGCCTGCTTACAGGGATTGTGCAAATTTTATTGGTGTAAAGGTCAAGGCAATCAGGACTAACGTAGAACAAAAATGGGATCTCGATTTGGATCAATTAGAGCAGCTGATTACTTCGAATACTAAAATGATAGTTCTAAATTCCCCGAATAATCCAACAGGAAAAATAATTCGAGAAAGAGAGATTGATGATATCCTCAAATTGGCTAGAAAAAATGACATATTTGTACTTAGTGACGAAGTATACTCGATGTATTCCTTTATCCCATATAAGAGCATTTTAGACTTTGGATATGATAAGAGTGTAATGGTATCTTCATTTTCAAAGAGCCATGCTATGACGGGCTTTAGAGTTGGATATGCGATAAGTTCAAAGGATATAATAGATAGAATATCAAAAATTCAAGCGATAGCGATAACGAGTGTTGCAGAACCAATGCAGTATGCCGCTATTGCAGCGGTGAATAGTAACGTTACCAAGAATATGACTTTAATAAAGAAACGGCTAGATTTCATAAAAAGCGAGTTAGAAAATCTACCTTGCCAATTCGTCAATCCAGACGGAGGTATGTACTATTTTGTGAGATTTAACAATAGCCTAGATGTGAATAAGATAATATTCAACCTGTTAAATGAAGGGGTCGCAGTAGCTCCTGGGATTGGTTTTGGAGAAACATATTTTGATTTCATAAGAATTTCAGCTTGTCAACCAACGAAATTGCTAAATGATGGATTAAAAATAATAAAAAAAGTTACGAATGTGTGAAACAATGGTTACATCCTTGGCGATAGTAGGTATAGGTAAAATGGGTCTCTGGTTTTGCAACTATTTTTCAAAGAAAAATAACTTTAATGTATCATTGTATGATAAGAGAAATATCAATTTAGATTTAAAAAAATATCCCAACAACATAACTGTCTGCAAATCCTTGGAGACATGTGTTAGAAAAGCTGACATAGTAATTGTATGTGTACCAATTAGGATAACAATTGCCGTCGTTAATAAGTGCACACCTATAATGAAAAAAGGTGCTTGTATAGTAGAGATAACATCACTCAAAACCAATATCTTTGATTCTTTGTTGAAAATTCCAGATCATTTGATACCCCTCTCAATTCATCCAATGTTTGGTCCAGGAGCCAAGCAGTTACGTGATACAAAAATACTGATTATACCGGTTAGGAACAAGAGGAAAGAGCAGAGATTAGTAAAATCTTTATTTAATGAAGCGAAAACAATAGTAATCAAAAGTCCAAAGTATCATGATGCATTAATGGCTGTAATTCTAGGAATGGTTTACTACGTTAATTTGTTATTAGGTGTCACTTTAAGCAATGAAAATATTACATTATTAAAGAAATTCTCTGGAACTACTTTTTATCTTCAAGCACTGTTATTTGAAAGTATATTAACAGACAATTCGTCACTTATATCATCACTATTGGCAGATAACAAGGAATTATTAAAATATCTAAAAAAATTTAATGAAGAATCAATTAAATTATTCTCCATGTTAACCAAAAATAAGGTTGAGCTTGAAAAAAGTATTAATAAAATAAAGAAAAATTATCCCAACAAAAGAAACATTGTGTCGTCATATGAAAAAATGTATTCAATATTAACAGAAATGAACAACAAGTGAATTAAAATATATTGTGTCAGATACCAGTGGATGAAATAAATACTTCAATCATTGACTCAAATTTACTATTGCAATGATTGGCGTTAATCAACTTTTTACACATTTAGATAATTTATGATAAAAAAAGTTGTTACAGACTTATGCTGCGTAAATAATTCATGCAAAAAGGCAAGATTATACCTGGAATCTTTCCTAGGAACGAAGGATGAATGCATAGAAGGATTTCTCAGTTGCAAAATTTGTAAGTCGAAATATCCCATAATTCAAGGTGTTCCAATAATATTGGAAAACTTTCATGAATACGCATGTCAAAGAATTATTACATTTGGTAAGTGGATAGTAAATTCTAAATCATCTCAAATAAAGTCGTTTCTTAAATCAGAAGGAACAAAAATTCGTGGTCATACATACAATGACCGCTACGAAGAGAACGGTATTTGGTATAATGTTTATCTGAATACTCACAGTGGTTACCATTCAGATGATAGATTATTGTCTCTGTTGAAGAAGCAAATAAAACCTCATCACGTTTACAAGATGTTGACAAACGATGACCTAAATTTAAGCGGAATTGGACTGGACATTGGTTGTTCTGTAGGTTCAAGCACCATTGAATTGTCAAAAAAGCTATCATATGTCTTTGGAATAGATCTTTCATTTTCGTTCATATTAGAGGCAAGAAAAATAATGCACAATAGAAATAGAAGAAACATGGAATTTATTGTAACAGATGCTACGAATCTTCCGTTTAAATCGAAATTCTTTCATAGTATAGTTGCCTTAAATGTTATTGATAGATTAGATTTCGTCAAATTAATTCTTTCCGTAAATAGTTCTATCAAAAAGAATGGAAAATTGATTCTAATTGATCCTTATCATTTTGTCGACTATAATGGTAAAGATAAGTTTGATTCGATCCAAATCAGGAAAAGATTAGAAAAATTTGGATACAAAATAAAGAATGAAGAGTCATATATCCCATGGATAATGAAAATAAATGAGAGGTCTTATCTCTTTTACTTTGTGGATTTTATAGAAGCAAAGAAAAATGATTAAAATTCCTCTGGAATTTATCAATATAAATTTTTATGTAATTCAAGGCAAGAGTACCAACGACTTGTCAGACTCCGATTCAAATAGTTCTAAGCTCTCTTATTCCTATTTCTTAGTGGATTTGCAATAGAGTCCAGCGTATTTCCAATCAGGAAAAATGCCAAACCTGTTAATGCAATCATAAGTCCAGGAGGAACAATCCACCACCATATACCCCGTGACGCAGCATCTGCAGTGTTTGCGTCGTGGAGTATTTGTCCCCAAGTAGGTAATGAGGGATCTCCTAACCCGATAAAACTCAATGCAGCTTCAGTAAGTATTGCTGCAGGCACGGCGATTGCTATGCTTGCAAATGTCAGTGGAAGTAGTTGTGGGATTATGTGTTTGAAAATTACCCTTATATCTGACTGCCCCATTAGTTTAGCTGCCTCCACATACTGAAAGTTGCGCGTCTGTAATGCTATACTTCTAATTACTTTTGCAGTTCCCATCCAGCTAAAAATTAGTAAAAATCCAATTATTAAAAAGATGTTACGCCCATAAGTAATCGACAGAAGAATAAGTAGAGGCAAGGTTGGCAACGCATAAAATATATCATTGACTCGCATCATTGATTCATCAGTTCTCTTTCCTCTATATCCAGCTACTACACCATAAATAAGTCCAATAGCTATTGAAAATATTGAAACAGTTAGTCCTATGAATAATGCTATAGGGATTCCCCATATGATCCCAACAGCAAGATCTCTTCTCAAGTCATCAGTTCCCATGATACCAAATACTTTACCTCCAAGAATTAAGCCAGCATCTTCTACGCTACTGTAATTATCAAATAAAAAAAACTTTTCTGATATTTGATACACTCCTTTAAGGACATTTGGTTTATTCGTATCTGAAAATATTACCACTTGCGGTTCCAGACCAGATATTGAATAATTAAACAAGCTTTGGTATTGATTCAAAGCCTCTTTGACATTTTCGTTTGTAGAAAAGATTCTGTCTGAAAAAGTAGTGTTCGTGTTACTCGACGGAGGTAATGATGAATAATAAACAGTAAAAGTATTGTTGTCTGGTCTCTTAATGTCAATTTGCAAAACGGGAGGTATATCACCATATTTAGCAGAGTAAAGAAACATAATGTCATCAGGAAAGCTATCGGCTTGCATATTGACTTCAAATCTATAGTTATCTACTCTAATCCCTTCTGATAGTTCTGAAATAACTTTTGCATCGTTCCTATCTAACGATAAATGCTCAAATTCCTTGGGTCCAAAAAAATTGGTCCAAGAAGGAGCCACTGTTTTTGGATTATTAATCCAATAATCTGGATCATTCCACCGAAAATAGGATTCAATTGGTATGATTAATGGGGCGACTGCACTCAATAACAATAGAAAACCAATTATTGATACTCCAATAATACCACGACGAGATTTTAATAAACCTACCAGTAATTTTTTTTGCAATAAATTAGTTACCTTTCACCCTAGGGTCCAACAGAGTATAAGAAATGTCAGTAATGAATATTGTTACCAAAAAAATTATCGTAGAAACAAAAGTGAGACCAATTATAATTGGGACATCAAGCACACCTATTGCATCATAATAAAGTTTTCCCATGCCCGGCCAATCAAAAACGGCCTCTGTAATTATTGCCCCTCCAAAAGAAGCCGCCAATGCCAGCCCTACAGCAGTAGCTATCGGAGGTCCAGCGTTTCTAAGCGCATGCGAATATAAAATTCTTCGTCTCGAAATCCCCATCGTTCTTTTTGCATGGATAAAATCTTCATTCAAGATGTTTATCAAGAAATATCTCACAATATACGCCCAGGCACCAAACGAAACAATAATCAATGTAATTAGTGGCAAGGCCATATGATATAGCAGATCAAGAACATAAGTAGGGTCAGAAGGCGAAGACAATGGTGTTGCCCGAGCTGGGAATATATGTAATGTGTATGCAAAAAGTAGGATCATTAGCATCGCTACCCACCATGATGGAAAGCTGTTACTAAATATTGCAAAAATTGAATTGGATTTATCCCACCACGATCCTTCTTTACCTGCGACATACGTACCTAGAAAAATACCAATAACAGTAACGCATATAGTTGCTGTAGTAAACAACAATATAGTTTTTGGAACTTTTTCGAATATTATATCCCTCACGTTAGATGAGCCATAATCTGTAGTAAAAAATTGAGACCTACCCAAATCCAAAGTCATCACACTAATAATTCTGTGAATTAAATTTGATGGACTCAAAGAACCTTGATCCAAACCAGCGATTTTAGATCTAAATTGGGTTTGATTATTTATATAAGATGACCTTTCAGCTGAACTCTCAAATTTAAGTGTTCCCTGATTTACTTCCTCTACCACTTGATTTCGTATAGACTCTTTCTGTAGTTTATCGAAAGTTGAGCCAAGTAGAATCACGGTTATAAACAAAGTTGCGAACAAAACCAAAAACATATTAAACGAACGAAATAGTAAAGTTCTTCCTAAGCCCAAATGCGTTTACTTTATTATATTATCAACATATCTTAATAAATGCATCATCTTCAATCATTTTATCTGCTGAACATGATTGGCAGATCCACATCTTTGCATTCCAATCAAAATAGGTAAATCTATTAAGTTAGTCTTTGACAGTAGGATTTGGCACACTTATAAAAATACCACTACGGATATCAGGCCTTAGAGCATAATTACTCTTTACAAATAATTCAAATTCATTTGGCCCAATAGACATTGCTTTAGTTGAGGTACCATTAATTGGAATCTTAAAATTACCCTTATCATCAATCCATTTCCCCTCTCCTTGTGTTATGAGATGATTGTCCTTATCAAAAATAAAATATGTTAATGTTGCATTACTGTCATAGTTACCACCAACAGTGACATTACCTGAAATTGTTATTGGCGAGCCCCTTGTAACTACTTTTGGTTGTTGAACCTTTTCAAATTTCGCTAATTTCGCAGTTTCAAAATTAGACCAATATCCTTTTACAAATGGATAAGAACTATCTCTAAATGCCACGAGGGATATTACTCTTCCTGTTGGATTATAGTTCTTAATTTCATACGGTCCATTACCAATTATTGCGTGGTTATGTTCTGTTATCCATTTTATGCTTGCATCATATCTCTTTATTGCCTCATCAACAGTAACTATTCCCTTTAATGGGGCAGGTACGAACCGTTCTGCTTTCATTTTTTCCAGTTCTTGCTTTATAGCCTGTGCGTGACTGGGTATTATCAAGGATAACCATTCAATGTTCTTGACAGCTGCTTCTGATCTTGTGTACGCAAAGATTTTGTTTTTTACCAATCTCTCTGTTGCAGCATTGATTTCCCAAGGAGATGTCGCCCAAACCGAAGCAAAATCAGCAATTTCCTTCTTATCAAAATGCCAATAGTCAACGAATGATATAACATTACTGTCATTTAGAAACTTAGTGCCACGAAGATATTTTAATGCAACTTGGGCCTGTGCGGCGTACTCGGGGTCATATGTAAGATCAGTTGAATTATTCTTGGATGACCACTCATATAGAAAGTAAAGGGGATAAAGTAGATCAGCCTTGTTCATAGGCTGACCATTTTGCCAGTTTGAATATACTATATGAAACGTAACCTTACTTTTGGATGTATTCTTTCCAACCTCGTCCCATCTTTGGTTATGCGGATTCCATGTTAGAGCATCACTATCTACCGCAAGTCTCTTATCTGGCCCCATAGTGGTAATATATGTCCATTCATTTCTCAAAGGAATCACTTCGCCATTATATGGATTTCTAGATGTAGCGGGATCGGAGACTAATGAAACAATATTTGTGCAGTAGATATCTTTACAACCACCAACACTATTCCACGCCCCTTGATAAATTTCCTTTACACCAACGTTTATAGTGCTTGTATTTTTTGTTGACCTTGCGTTTATGAGGGACTTACTGGTAGAAATACCTGCGCCAAAGTCATTTATTAGTCCTTTAATTGAAGAGGATGCTACATATGGATCAATATTTTGAGTTGCAAAAATTCTTACAGATTCTTGTATCCCCAAAGTTAATGCTTGTCGTAATAATTCATTTCGTTCCTCTTCCGAGGTAAAATTAGAAAATGCTATTCTCTGTGTTATGTCATCTAGAGAAGAATTTTGATAGTTCCAAAATGCCGGATTTGTCCATCCAGGCATACTACTAAAATATGGTGCGTACATTTGAGCCGCCGTACTAGGATTGTACCTGACAAATTCAGAGGTTCCTCCGAAGGCTTCTGTATAGACTTGCCAACTTAACTCCTGTGGATCTGTGCCATAGACTATGAGGTTTGCTTTATTTAAATCACCATAGTCTCGTTGTACGGTAAAGCCAATATTTTCAAGTTGATTTGCAAGAGTTTCACCCATAGACTTTCTTGGTAAATCATCGCTTCTTATCAAAATTTTGATTGAGATTGGTGTTCCTTTGTATGTCCATTTACCGTCTAGCTTTGTAGCACCATTTGAAATCAATGTTTTTTCTATTATATCTTTTGCGAGAGTTGGATTATATTTGAAATTGTAAGACTCTAGAACTGGAATAAGAGTTTCATATTCAGGTGAGGAGATTCCAAACGGGTCTATCTGAACACTTCCATAGCCATTTAGAATCTCATCTACGATAAATTCACGATTTATCAAGTAATTTACTGCAAAACGGATTTCTTTGAATTGGAATGGATTTAAAATGTTTGGATTCTTTGATGGTGCGGGATTTAACAGGAAGGCGAATGAACCCGCATTTTTTTCATAAATTTTTACATTAGGGTCGTTTGAAATAGATGCTACTGATTCTAGAGGTATTCTAAAGTAGTATGTGTCAAGATTTCCTGTTTGAATATCATGCAAAGCTCTATTCCCATCCAGATATTGAATGAATCTTATGTTATCGGTATATGCACCCTTTTGACTTGATTCGAGTGCATTCATAGTAGTAAATGAAGAAACGAATACTAATAATATCAAGGCTAAAACGAGTGCGACCTTGGATATTTCTGTCAATTGTTTTGTGGTATAGGTAAGAGATTTATGAATTTTCTCAATTGAGCGGGTTGTTCCTAAAACAAAATAATATAGGCCTATGCTAACTTGTTCTATGGCATCTAGAGCTTCAAGATATAAGAAACAACTCTCTTTATTATTAGAAAATGAAGTAATCTCAGAAGATCTTTATCGTCATTTTATTAATAGGGGCCTAAATGTTATATCACCTTCAAATGACTTTGGACTCGACTATTTGGGTGAAATCTTACCCGAGATAATTATTGGTGCTTCTTCTGGGTATATCAATAAGATGAAGGTGCCATATCAAGCCACAAGCTATGTTGCAGCAAGAACAAATCAAAGTGGTAAAGGGGTTTACATTTACAAGATTAATCATAAACCTGGTGGTGGCGTCATATCTCTAAGTGGCGGTACGAGAAAATTAGTGGATAGTGTATTTGCCTCCACTCACAGAATATTGATGGGTTCAAAAGCAATGATGATAAGCGCTGACAATCTAGTCGTCAACAGAGAACAAATTTGGAATTGGCAATTTTTTGGAAATGCTTTAAGAGAATCTAATCCACATGTCTACGAAGACCTCATGAAGCTAAGAGATAAAATAAATACAAATTCAATTTTTCGTCAATTTGTTGTAGCCAGATCTGATAAAACATTTCTTAGACTAAAGTTGGCTGATCTCTACCAGAAAAAGCAAATAAAAATTCTTGATCCCAAAAATGGAATCAATGTAGTCTTTTTGACTAATGAATCCGGATATAATTACGCCTCAAAGTTAATTCCTGAATCAGATCTAGTTGATTATATTGTAACAGGTATAAAATTTGATATGCATACAGCAATGAACCAAATTAGACGACTATATGATATAGATCTGATCCTGAACGACGGAGGACGAATTATGTCTAATTCTGTGCGCGATCTGGGTATATTGGGAGAAGAGAGAGTAACACTTGAACCATATCCAGGAGATAGGTTCATTCCTCAAAGTGAAAGAATTGATCCAAAATCCGTACTTGGAACAGAAGGAGATGGAATTGATGGAGGAGAGGTTAAGAATTCAATTAAGATACAATCGACAAAAATAGGAAATGAGATTGCCAATGTCTATCTATACCCACTAAATGAGGAATTGTGCATTTAGCTAAAAATACGAATGTCACAATAAACTGATTACAATATGATATACAATTCGATATCAAGAATCCACATTTGGATCGAAGTTATTTATATTACCTTTTACATCCATTTGGATTATAGAGTTTTCTTATGTTTGTGTGATACCTTTTTTTTCAGAGAATCTGTCATTTCATCAAAAAGTTTTGCCAAGTCCCAACCAATATTGGTATAAGAAATGTTACCATGAGGTGATATAATGTGTACATCAATTTCGTATCTCTTCCTAGCCCCCTGGACACTTCTTAATTTTATATGGCAGCGAGCTTGCTCTATATCAGGATGAATTTTTCTTATGAATCTGGTAATATTTGTAAATTTAGACTTGGCCAGCTCTGCGTCAAATGGTTCATCTGGTAATCCTACAATAAACATTGGAATATTTTCCTCCATCTTTTCCCCCAACAAAGCAACTATGTCTCTATAAGTAATGATTCCCTGAATCTCATCCCATACTTTAATTATACAATAGGTAGATCCAGCACTTAACATCCTCTCACAAACTACCTGGAGACTTTCATCGACGTTAGCAGTTATCACATCGTCATTTGCCAACCCTGAAACTTCAATCGAAAACCTATCTTCAGCTTTGTCAATACCTACTGATTTTTTGCCAATTCTCTCAGAAGGTAACATTACTTTCATAATGTCAGAGGAGGTTATAATACCAACCAGGCGACCGTTGTCTACTACAGGCAAATGATCAATCCTTCTCCTTTTCATTATGGATCTAGCAGAGGATACACTTTTGTGAGAATCGATGACTATTGGATCACTGGTCATTAAGTTTGATGCAAGGACTCGCAGTTTGTTTTCTACCAAATGCTTACTTATTAATTCAACAATTCGCTTGGCTGAAACTTGGCCCTCAATCTTACCGTTGTGAACTACGGGTAAGGTTCTCATCCTGTAATGGCTCATTATACGTGCAGCCTCGCCAATTACACTGTCCCTTGTCAATTCGGGTATGATTTTTCCAACTAATGATGGCCTTGTGGTTTTGATGTCTTTGATTCCTATAATATCCCTAATAGTCAACGCCGCTATTTTTCCTGATAACTCAATGAATATGTCATAGGAATTAGTTTCAACAAGGTCGCTGATTATTTTTGATGGCGGTTCATTCATGGATATTATAATTGGAGGATCCATTAGATTTCTAACACGTACACCGCGAATTGCATTGAGATGACCATAATCTCTGTTTATTGACAACTTCTAGGAGTATGTTTTCTAGCACATTAAAGGTTTTATGGAACTAACGCGGCATTACACACAACAGGCTCAGTTAGTTATTATATGATTATATGAAAGGTTTGTTATGACTGCAAATATTGCAATTAATGGCTTTGGTAGGATAGGAAGATGCTTCCTGAGAGCTGCTCTAAAAGATAAGGAGTTTCAGGCGTTGGCAAAGATAGTAGCAATAAATGACCTAACTGATGCCAAGACCCTCGCACATCTCTTCAAATATGATTCGACCTTCGGAAAATATGAGGGTGAGATAGCGGCTAATGAAGACGAAATTGTTATAGACGGAAATATACTGAAGGTATTATCTGTAATGGATCCTTCTGAACTACCCTGGAAAGATTTGGATATTGATCTTGTTGTTGAATCTACAGGCAAATTTAGCGATGCCAGGGCGGCAATGAAACATATAAGCGCTGGAGCCAGAAAAGTAATAATTTCAGCTCCCGCTGCCAATCCCGATGCGACCATATTAATGGGAATAAACGATGCAGTGTATGATGATGATAAACACAAGATAATTTCAATGGCTTCCTGTACGACTAATTGTCTTGCGCCGGTACTCAAGACAATCAATGATAAATTTGGCATAGAAAGTGGATATATGACCACTTGCCATGCATATACTAACGATCAAAGAATTTTAGATCTGCCACACAAAGATCTCAGAAGAGCACGTGCCGCCATGATGTCGATAATACCAACTACAACAGGCGCTGCAAAGGCAATTGGTTCTGTTATACCAGAACTAAATGGTAAAATGGATGGTATGGCGTTGAGGGTTCCAGTAAGTAATGGTTCCATAGTAGACATAGTCCTAACATTGAAAAATAATGTTACTAAAGATGAGGTCAATAAAGAGTTGAAAGATTCATCAAATAGTAATATGAAAGGGATCATGGCGTATACAGAAGATCCCATAGTATCTTCAGACATTATAGGTGAATCACATTCTTCGATTGTAGATGGTCTTAGCACCATGGTACTTGGAGGAAATAGCAACTTAGTTAAAGTAATGTCTTGGTATGACAATGAATGGAGTTTTGCTTGCAGATTAGTAGATTTAGTAAAATTCGTCGTGAGAAAGATGAGGCCTATTTAAATCAAAATTAATTGGCTCAATAAAATGAAATAGGCGCATTGGAAAAATAAAATTATTTAACAACCAAGACAGGACAATGAGCATATGTTACTACTCCCGAAGCAATACTTCCTAGTAACATTCTTTTTATTCCTGACATACCTTTAGACCCAATAACAATCAAGTCCATTTTCTTTCCTTCTGCGTATTCCACGATAGTCTTTACTACAGAAGTACTGCTAATGACAACATCTGTCTTAACGCTTATATTAGTTTCAGAGACCTTTTGTTTAACTGCATCTACATATTTCTGACCTCCTTCCATAGCACTCATCACAGTTCCTTTTAGAGGACCAGGCGCTCTTGTTGTATCAACGTCTTCCAAATAGTCATATCTTATATTAGAAGGGATTACATACAAGGCAGTCAGTTCTGCTTGATGTTTTTTCGCAAGATCTATAGCCTGATTTCCTGCATTTAACGAAGCTTTGGAACCATCCACTGCAACTAAGATCTTCCTGATTGTGATATTTTCCTTTGTCAATGAACATGTATTGCGTCTGTTATTATATAGGCCTTTAGCAAAGGTAGATTCTATACAGATCGTCTCAATAAATAAGGGAATTGTCTTCTATACATAATGCAGCAAACTGCCATGAAATGCCTATGCATCTCGAGTTCTGTTTAAAACAGAAGTCCTTTTTAGTATAACAAATTAATGATTCTGACACCGCGAAACTATTGTTTTATTAAAAACTACTCTAAATGATGCTTTTAATATCCGCGCTCATGTACAGCAGTGTCTAATTTGCACAACTCCATAGCTAGCTAAGACCAGTCTTGTAACTAAACGTAAGGGCTGAATGCTTAGATAAGAAAGATTATAGGGCGCCAGAAGTATAATCCGTCCTGGACAGATCGTAATGCTATCTTCATCCCAAGAAGTGCAACAAATCAAAGCAAGAGTTTTGCATACAATAAAATACGGCCTAGAATTTGATCTGAGCACTGAACAGTGCAAACAATTCTTGAAGAGGCATGTCAATTCAAATGCCGTCATGGTTATTCTAATAATCGATATTAATGGATCGACCCAAATGAGCATTACTTTACCGCCATCAAAATTTGCCGCGATACTACAGGTCTTTTCGCAGGAAACAAGACTTGCAATAAAAGGACATGGTGGTTACGTCTTAAAATTTGTGGGCGATTCGGTAATTGGACTATTCCCTGCGGAATTCGATAAGAAGAAGGCCTCTATAAATGCTTTAAATTGTGTCCAAGGCCTCCTTTCCATCATCAGCGAATGCATAAATCCAGTATTAAAAGAGAATCATCTTCCTGTTATAAAAGTAAGAGTCGGGTTGGACTGTGGACCTTCATTAGTAATATTATACGGAAAGAGCGTGGAAACAGCTCCTATTGACGTGGTGGGACCAAGCATAAGTATTGCATCAAAAATAGCCTCAGTCGCACAACTAAACCAGGTCTTAGTCGGTCAGTCATTATATGATATTTTTGAATCTGATGATTCGTTTAATCATAGATTCGTCAATGTCAAGTTGCCTAATGATAAATGGAATTATGTGAAACCCTCAAGTGGTAACGTTTACGAATTATATTCCTACCGGTAGACATTTGATTGCTCTCTTAAGATAAAGTTCTGCAGCCATATATACCAATTAAACCCGTATTCATTTAAGGTTTTTATTATCTCTTAAATTCTATAATTATCTAGACCCCTGACATACAATCATATGCATCATATTAAGGAATCAGTTTTAGACTGAATGATTGGTCGGTTTCCTTTTTATTCTGGTTAAGTCAAATATAGATAGAATTGGATAGTTTTTTGCTTCCAGAAGGAGATATTGCACTTTTTACTGATTTTTACGAGCTAAGTATGGCAGCTGCGTACTTTAACTCCAATCAAAAGGATACGATTGGTTTATTTGAAATGTTTGTCAGAAAACTCCCAAAGAATAGAAGTTATCTTGTTGCTGCTGGGTTAGAACAAGTGATCCATTTTCTTATAAATTTCCGGTTCAAGCATGATCATATTGAATATCTTAGAAATCATAAAAACTTTAGTAATATAAGCGATAGATTCTTCGAATATCTTTCTGAATTAAAATTTACTGGAAATCTTTGGGCGATACCTGAAGGCAGTATAGTTTTTCCAAATGAACCTATACTAAGAATAGAAGCACCAATTATTGAGGCACAATTGGTCGAAACTTATTTACTTTCAGTAGTTAATTTTCAAACTCTCATTGCTTCTAAAGCATCTCGAATAGTTGAAGCAGCAAAGGGGCGCTCTATTATCGAATTTGGTTCAAGACGTGCACATGGACCTAATGCCGGAATTCTTGCAGCCAGAGCCAGCATTATAGGAGGTTGTCAGGGAACCTCAAACACATTTGCAGGATACAAGATGAGAATACCTGCAAGTGGGACTATGGCGCACTCTTTTGTGATGAATTTTGCAAGCGAAGAAGAAGCATTCAAAGCGTTTTGCGATACATTTCCAGAGTCTACATTACTCATTGATACCTATGATCCGATAAGAGCCGTTAAAATTGCATTGCAAAAAGATCTGAAATTTGAAGGTGTAAGAATAGATAGTGGGGATATGCTGAACATTAGTAAGGAGATAAGGAAGATTCTTGATCATGCCGGTCGTAAGTCTGCAAAGATAATGGCAACAGGTGATCTTGATGAACACATAATTCACGAAATGGTATCAAAGCAAGCACCGGTAGACTATTTTGGGGTAGGGACTGAACTTTCTACATCAAGAGACGATCCGGCTTTAAATGGTGTTTACAAGCTTGTCGGAATTAGGACCAAATCAAATAATTTGAAGGGAAGCAAATACCAAACCATATACAAGAGAAAGAAAAGTCCAGGAAAGGAAAATTTTCCTGGTCCAAAACAAGTTCACAGATTAATTCGTAAAAATATTTTGGTAACTGATATATTGACGTTGGATGATGAAGAAGTCACAGATGGCATTCCTATGTTGAAACACTACATAAATGATGGCAAGGTTAGAGAAATTTTGCCTTCGATAATGGAAATTCGGAGCTGGTGTAGAAATCAAATAAGTATGCTTCCTCAAAAGTTCAGGAGTTTAGATTGTGTTCCTGAATCGTTACCTGTTGTCATTAGTGAAAAACTCAGGATAACAAGCAATATATCCGATTAAAAGGGATAAATTTATTATTATGTATAAAAAATCTGAGGCAGGTTCTAAAAATAAGGATAATGGGGTATCACCAAGATATACAATATTAGTCACGGATATGTTGAATGATTTTATTTATGGAAGATTAAAATCTGGTAGAGCCAGAAAGATAATACCTAAAATTAAATATCTGTTAGAGTTTGCAAGGAGAAAAAACATTCCTATATTTTTTTGTAATGACGAACACCTGTTGTCTGATCCTGAAATCAGTGTGTGGGGAGCTCATGCCATGAAGGGAACCAAAGGTGCAGACGTTATTCAGGACATTAAACCTTCCTACAATGATCTTATGATATCTAAGAGAGGATACAGCGCATTTGATAAAAGTAAATTAGAAAAAGCACTTAAATGTACTTACAATGGAAGGGGCCCTACGACTATAATCATGACAGGAATTCACACCCACATATGCATTAAACACTCCGCATACGATGCATTCACAAGGGGATACAATACAATAATTGCAGAAGATGGAGTAAACGCTTTCACAAAAAACGATCATATCTTTGGGCTTGAATACATGAAAGCAAATTACGGAGCCAAAATTCAGAAGATTTCAGAAATAATTAGAATTATAAACGAACAGAGTAAATTGTGAAATTTCATATCGTCGCATAATTCATTATCCATTTTCCTTGCTTGCCCGGAGATAATGGTATAATAGATAAAAAAGAGAAAAGGTCTCTCCACTTTCATAAGTTTGATATACAAAATGACAACCTAGGGATACATAAATCAGTCAAGGCCTGCTCAAGTTTAGAGATTTGAAGGAAATAGCCCTACAATACTGCTGAATAAAGACATTAAAATAAGTCCAAATAACTATAAAACTGCGAAAAATGTCATAGACTGTACCCTTTTTAGGATCTTGAAGAATTCTTTAACTCATACTTTTCAAGCGTAGGTTGCGTGGGCTTATAGGTTACCGACAGGATATCTCCAACAACGTAACTGCAATTTGGGATCACCCGCGGTATACTGTCTGATGGCTCTACAACACATTCGTTATCTTTCTTCAGCTTAACAGGAACATCCTCGGTAATGGCTTTACTAAACAAATTTTTTGCAGATGAACCCAACAACGCTAATACAATAACTATTCCTGCAACAATGAAAATTAGTGCTAACTTCCACATTGAAATGTTTTGAAAGCTCAACATTTGATATTTAAAACCGATATATATTAACTTGAGGTAAATTTAATTTTGTTTTACGCTAATTATACTTGATAAAATAAGATAATGAAATTTTAAAATAGATCTTAACACTTAATGTACTGCCACCGGCTAATATCTATCAATAATATATCATGTCTTGAACGAATTAATCAGGTCTACTTGAAATAAGAACAATCTATAATCAAGTCAGAATAGTTCGAGATATTTAGTTGCCAATTTGAAATGCCGATTTGCCTCAGATATGTATTTTAATTTCTGTTTTCTATTATGTAGCTGTGAAGCTCTAAATATGGATACCTTAGCCCTAACACACGACTTATAACACATCATGAAGTAAATTATATCCATTAAGGAAGTATCGTTACTTGTTCTTATGTAATTGGAAATCAGATACTGTTGGAGATCTTCTCTTCCATGATAATGGAGGTTCATTGCGAGATGGGCTACATCTTCTGCAATATCCGCGTACCTTAAAAAATCATTAAATTCTATTCTATCATACATGTAAAGCTTTTCATTCAGTAAAAAAATATTTTTCAAGTATAGGTCACCATGTATATCACGAATCCGATATTCCTTGATGCGTTCATCAAATAATCGAGAATTTTGTTTGGTGAATAAAATCAAGCTATCTTCAAAAGTGGTTCTAGTTTTTGTAATATAGGAAAGAGTCTTAAAATTTTCTCGGATCTTTGATCTTACAACCCGTGGTTTGCCAAAGTCCAGAATGGTACTATTCGTAGGAGCTAGCTTGTGAAACTTGACAAGTGCTGTTATCAGAATGTCAATGGTGTTAGCGTCAACTGCATTACGGTTGATGAGTTTGTCCATACGAAATTCCTGAGGTATTTCTAACATTTTGACTGCAAATTCCAGGGGTTTACTAGCATCATTTAGATTTACAATTTTATGGTTGCTACCAGTTTTCACAATTTTTACAACATCTTGATACATTTCCCCACAAAGAATTGTGTTTAACATAACTTCTTTCTGACAAAGCTTTTTCCTCAAACTAAGATTTGAAAAATCGAGAACCTTACCAAATTTAACTTCTTTTTTTAATTTGTACGCATATTTTCCTGTTAGGAGGATCCAGGATATATGAGTCTCCAAAATTTTAATATGTGATACTTTGTGAGGAAAGATTGCATTCTTAAGATGAAGAACTATACCTTTTTGTTTTGAACTCATTTCTCACTGAGAATTTGAGCTGCGATCGATATGATATCTTTTTTTGAGATCTTGCTTGTATCGACTGTTATGTGTTTTTCTTTCACAGGTTCGTAATTTTTTTTCATTTTCCTATAAACAGACATACCTGCGTCTGAGTAATCGTTCCTTCTTGTCTTAAGTCGTTTGATGATGATATCTTCAGGACATACACATTCTATAATGTGGATTTCTTTGGTAATCAGATGCAGTTCCTTTTTTATTCCTTGTCTTGATTTTTGTTTTATTAATGTAGCATCCAGAATACAGTTCACACCTGCTTCGCAAAGGTATTTTGCAAAAAATATTAATATGTCATAGATTAATTTTCTTTCTTTCCAGTCATACTTTGGTCTCGGGATTAATTCTTTCCTAATCTTATCTGTGGATAAAATGACAGCTCTCATCCAAGGTGCAAGCTCCTTAACAAATGTGGTTCTACCAACACCTGGTAAACCACAAACCATAACTACAATTGCCAATTCTTTCAGACCTTTTGTTGCTTTCATAATTAATATCATTTCACACTTCTAGAATTGGAAATTTATGGATGATTGTCGTTAAGTCCATATAGTTTGATTGGCCAAACCCATTTTTATCGTTTCTGCTATTTAAGTTACTTCTATCAAAAAATTTTCAAATAGTACGTACAATGCTCAGTATACTTTTAGTAGTCCACACAACGTCGTTAGAATTACAAAGTAATGAAAATTAATTGATAAATGCGAAGTAGTCTGTGAACTGCTACTTTACATTATTACTCTACAATTTGAGTAATGGGCAAGTTTGTACGAGGTACTGGCTGGCAGAAAATCCTGGAGGTATAGCGACCTCTTTCACCAACAATTATAGTATCAACGTTTTCTCTATCTGCAATCTTCAAAATTTCTTCTGTTGGATAACCTCGGACTTGAAAAGTATTTACAGATGGTAATCCGACGATCAGCCAAACCTGAACAAGTGCTTAATCAGTATATTCGAATCAGAACTTGTAGCTATTTATCCAAAAAGAAATTAAACTTCCTTGTACCTTTCAGTTTATGACAAGAGATGTCACAAGGTTCGAAAATAAGTAATATATTGGTTGCAGTGGATGGCTCGGAGAATTCTATAAAGGCGGCAGATTATGCAATAAAATTAGCCTTGGACCTTCACGCCCGTGTCATCGCATTATATGTAGTACTACCTGCCGGTAAGCAAACTCCAGGCAAGATACTTACAAGAGGAACGCAAGTAGGATATGACTTTCTAGACAAGCTTGGAGAAAAATACAATAGTGTAGACGTTAAACTTGAAATAGATGTCGTGACAAGCGACTCTGTAGTAAGTGAAATAACAAATTATGCCGAGAATAAAAATATAGATATAATCGTGATTGGTATTAGAAGCACATCTGAATATAGATTCATGCTTGGCAGCACAGCCTCTGGCGTAGTAACCAATTCACCATGTCCAGTTCTGGTGGTAAAATAGATTTCTTTAGAAACGTAATCAATGCAAAATAATTACTATTGAGTCGAATATGCTTGCCTCTGTTTGACTAAAGCTGATAACTATATTGGGGACCATATATTAAAAAGTCAGACTGTAGATATTCTAATAATGGTTACAACTGTAGGGGACCTTATGAGGAAAACGGTTTTTAAAATAGAAGAGTCGGATTCTATTCAAAACTCTGCGATGAAAATGAATGATAAAAAAGTAAGTTCTTTGCTTGTTGTTGACAGCAACGGTAGACCAACAGGCCTAGTTACCGAACGTGACTTAGTTAGAAAAGTGTGTGTTAATGATGTACGGACGAGTGAAGTGAAAAATAAAGAAATAATGTCTGCTCCATTAATTACTATTGACTCTAAATCATCTCCATCGATTGCAGCAGATTTAATGTTAAAAAACAATGTTAGGCATTTGCTTGTTGTCGATGATAATTCTAAAAATGCTGGCAAACTAATCGGTATGATTACTCCGCTCGATTTTACAAAGTATGAAGAATATTTGCGTGATGATGAGGACAAAGAAAGTATTGAAATGATCTTAGAATATTATATCTAGCGAGGCAGTAAGCGTATAGAGCTTGTAACTAGGACAACTCGAAACAGTCACAATCCGGCCACCACTATTTTTCCTACCCTCGTCTAGCGGTATTATTTGCTGAGTGTAATTATCTTTATCTGCAAAGTTTTTTAGAAAGCAATAGCCGTACATTATTGTAAGAATAGCCATGCCAAGATCTAAGACACAAGTATCTAGCAAAAGTACGAAGGACGGTCGATCAGAAGTTGATGAATCTCTACCAAAGTGGGCTGAAGACGAAATTAAATCTGTCCAATTTGATGCGCCAGAAATACTAACAAGATCAGGTTATATACTGGCTGTCTATGAAGATGCTTACAAGATTGATCTACAGATATACGAAGCGCTTTCCGATGGAAGAACAATAATAGAAGGATTGGATGTACCTAAAAATTTGAAGATTTCAGACTTTCTAAAAGGATTCATTTATGAATTCAAAATAAAAATGTTTAAGGGTGAATTAAGTTCCAAATTAGTTGAGCTCTTGAAATCAAAGTATAATCTCGATATGAACGCCATATATAGATTTGAATTGGAGGATCTTCAACTTATGGATGTAGAATCAGACATACCGACAGCAACCAGCAATGGTGAAGATGAAGATGAATAACTAGTCTATTTTTCACTGTCCATTATTTTTCTAAAAGAAGTACCCACAATTGGATTTACTAAATAAGGTATCGTATGTTTTATCCATACTCCCCCCCTCATATAAAACGGAACAACAATTTCTAACCTATTTGAATTACAAGCTCTTATGATTGCTCTAGCCACATCATGAGGGTCCAAATAAAAACGCTCCTTATTTTTGAACTTATTGCCAAAAGATGGATGGTGGAAAAAATTCGTCTTCACGCCTATAGGGCTTACAACAGTAACATGTACACCAGTACCATGCAATTCGTGTTGGAGTGACTCAGAAAACCCTAGCATCGCAAATTTTGAACCACAGTACGCAGCTAATCCAGGAATTCCAAAGCTAGCCGCCAATGATGCAACATTTATTATGTGTCCATTTTTTTTCCTTAGCATTGAATTTAGGAATGCTTTGGTACAATAAATCATTCCAAAGTAATTTGTTTTTGTTATTAATTCCAATTCCTCTATTGAGAGATCGGCTACTTTTCCTAATATTCCAATTCCTGCATTATTTACCAATATATCAACAGTATCATAAACTGAAAGTACTTCTCTAGCCATCTTTAGTACTTCCGAATTATTAGATATATCACAGGCAAAGATCATAGATTCGGATTTTCCACTTAATTCTGATTCAACTTGTGACAAACGTTCTTTGTTTCTAGAAACAAGTATAATTGCTTTGACTTCTTGTTTAGCAAATTCTAATACTGTTGATCTCCCTATACCAGATGATGCTCCAGTTATGACGACTATTTTTCCTTTCAACTTATTCATTGTAATTCCTCGTTGGTTCTAAGTGATTGTTTTTTTCAGTAATATTGTTTAACTATTGTCCAAATTCTTAGATTTAATTTTATTTGCAATAGAATCTTTCCCGATTGTAATCCTCATAAGAGCTATCCACATTATAACAAGGGGTATATGGTATGTAGCAATTCTCCAAGCTATGATTACAGACAATTGGGATGAGTTTAAAACATCAGTCAAATGTGGAATACTACTAATATTTGTAATATATGCCCAGACACCAAGTTCTGCTAAACCGGATCCTCCAATGGTGATTGGTAAGGTAGAAAGAGCGGTCGCTGCTGAAGTCGCCATAAATGATTGAAAAAATCCCACATGCTCACCAACTGCTTGTGCTAGTACCAGGAATGAAAGACCTTGAAAGACAAATGCAACAAAAGTTATAGCCATTCCTACCGAAAGGATCTTGACTGAATTGATCGATTTAAAATTCTCTCTGCTCATTTTGCATAAATCTGCTAAAGTAACATTTGTAGAATGTATCAGATGATCTGATCTTTCTTTTGACAAAAATCTTTTAATCAAACTTAAGGAAAATTTGGGGAGCTGAATGTTTCTGTTTGCAGATAGAACAACTACTGAAAACCAGAATCCAAATGTTGGTATGGCAACAACGATGATTAAAATACCAATAAAGGAACCACCACTAAAGATAGCCACAACACCTGCGATGAATGCCAAAATACTCCCTACAAAAACATCGGAGATTATTTCAGCAGTTGCTACCCAAGCAGCCTTTCCTGTCGAAACTCCGTTTTTAACTAGCCATGCAATTCTCACTATTTCACCACCTATAAAAGATGGAGTAGTCTGTGTAACGAATTCACCGCCTATCCTGGCATTCATAGTTTTGAAAGTTGTGCTAATATTTGGTCCAATGAAGTGGTTAATGAAATACCTAAACCTATACGCTTGTAATAAAATTCGAACCATAACAGCCGATACAGAAAGCAGGAATGGTAGTATGCCGACCGAGAACACATCTGCAGGAGAAACAGGAGTAAAGGCAAATAATAATAAGAATGGAACAAGGCTTACAGCAACTGCAATTATTCTCCATTTCAAACCTAATCAATGCAAAATAGTGGATAGTCATATAATAATCAATAGAATTAATATATTCACTTCCTTGTTTCATCTATATTTGGAAACTATTTTCATTACTGGGACAGCCGGCTCTGGTAAATCACTTCTTACATCCAAACTAATTCAATGGTATAAGGATAACAACTTCTATCCCATCTCATTGAATCTTGACCCGGGTGTCATTTCACTGCCTTATGAGCCTGATGTTGATGTGAGAAATTATATTGACATAGACAAGATAATGTCCCAACATGATCTAGGCCCAAATGGTGCGCTCATAATGGCCTCAGATATGATTGCTACAAAATTGGATGAAATTCAAGATGAAGTTTTTAATTTAAACCCGGATTTCGTGGTGGCAGATACTCCTGGTCAGATTGAACTATTTATATTCAGGGCAAGTGGTCCATATTTTGTTTCAAATTTTCAATCGGACAATAAGATAAACATATTTACTTTCGATGGAATTCTAGCCTCGTCAACCCCAATGAATTACATTTCAATTGCATTGATGGCAACATCTGTAAGACTTCGTTTGAACATATCGCAGATAGATGTGATGACAAAAAGAGATCTAGTAATTGATAAACTGCAGGAAATAATGAAATGGTCGTCTAAATCATCTCTGGAAGATTCACTGCAAAATGAAAAAAATATTGAATATTCAATTCTGAGTAAGGATCTATTACATGCTTTATTCAAAAATAAACTCATGCAAAGTCCAATTCTTGTGTCAAGTTTAACAATGAGCGGGATGGTGAATCTTACTGCGACGCTTTCAAGGACGCTTAATCTGGGTGAAGAGAAAGGAGACTAGAGTTGAAAATGAAAGAAGGATTTGAATTTTGTGAAGCAACAGCGTCCTCATCAACTGCCAATTTAGGACCTGGTTTCGACGTCTTTGGTCTTGGACTTGATCTCTTTTATGATACCGTATCTATACGCAAGTTAGCAACAAAGAATGGAAAGATAAACATCGAAATAGGCAACAATTCAAATGTTCCTTCTATTGTTAAAGAAAATTCTGCAAGTCTATCGGTAAAGAAATTTGCTCAAAAATACAAAATTAAAGATGATCTTGAGATTAGGATCACCAAGGGAGTACCAATAGGATTGGGATTAGGAAGTAGTGCCGCATCCAGTGCAGCTGCCGTTACGGCTTTTAAAGAACTTTTTAGATGTAAATTAACGGACAATGAATTATTAGATTTTGCCGCAGAAGGAGAAGTGAGTAGTGCCGGTGTAAAACACTATGATAATGTGGTAGCTTCATTATTTGGAGGATTTGTAATTGTAAGAACATTTCCTACACTTCGATTTATTAAAGTAGATACACCAAAAGATCTTATACTCATAGTTTGTGTTCCTAAATTGATAACACCAGTTAAGAAAACAAAACTGGCACGAAGTGTGATACCAAAAGCGATACCAATTGAAGATCATACAAAAAATTTGGCCAATGCGTGTATTATGGTTAGTGGTCTTTTCCTTCAGGATACCAGACTTCTAACAAATGGCATAAATGATATTATAGTAGAACCAGCTAGGAAGAGCCTTATCACAGGGTATGATAAAGTAAAATTAAATGCAAGCCGTTCCGGGGCATTGGCAGTAACTGTAAGTGGTGCTGGACCATCGATGATTGCATTCACAAATTCGGCTAAAGATGCAAATAAAATAGGACATTCAATGGAGCAGGCATTTGCTGAATCTAAAATTCAGAGTAATGCATACGTCTGTCGTCCAAGTGGTTCAGCTACAGTTACTTCAAAATTTTGATTCCAAATAAAGTGGAGACGAAAGAAGATCTTACTTCTTGCTTTTGTTAAGAAATTCAGACATCATCTTTTGTCTATCCTCATGTGCAAAACACAGAGACCAACCATAGATCTCTAATCTGAGCCCTGTGTTCAAATCTGCATCCATACCCCTGTTTATCAACATCTTACTCACCTTTACAGCATTAAAACTATTTTTTGCAATTTGCTTGGCTAAATTATCGCACTCATCCATGAGTTTATTGTTAAGTATTTTTGCTATCTGACTATTTCGTTCCTTTTCCTTCTCTTTATTATCCTTAGGCGCTTCTGGAGGTAAATTATCGTCAGAAGTTAGGCTAATCACACCATTGACCAGGCCCAATTGGAGCGCTTCTTCCGCGGAAATCATCCTCCCCGTAAAAACTAGTTCCTTGGCCTTTGCAGGCCCAACTAATCGCATAAGCCTTTGTGTGCCTCCCCATCCAGGAGGAATTCCTATTGTTACTTCAGGTTGACCCATTTTTGCATTACTCGACGCAATCCTAATATCACAAACCATCGCTAATTCACAGCCACCTCCAAGCGCATACCCATTTACGGCAGCTATCACTGGCTTTTCTAAACGTTCAATTTTGTTCAAGACAGATTGTGCTGATGATGCATACTTTTCCGCAGTTATTGGGTCGATGTTCACCATGTATGAAATGTCGGCACCAGCACAGAAGGATTTTTCGCCAGCCCCTGTTATTATTACAACTTTGATACCTTCGTCAGCTCCTACTATATCCACTGTTCGAGAAAGCTCCGATATAACATCGATATTCATTGCATTGAGTGCCTCAGGTCTGTTAATTCGCAGTAAAGCAATTTCCCCTCGAGGTTCAAGTTGAATATATTTCATATTAGACATTGTCAAAAATGGAAACTGCGTTCAATTAAATCTTATTCTAGTTTATATCCAAAATTTCTGAGAAAATACTTTCTAAACTGTCGAGCTACGATTTACATAAAATAATAAAAGAAAAGTTGATTGAAAAAAAAAGTTTCAGGCGCCAGCCATTCCGTTTCTCAATTCAACAGCCTTGTGATCATCATTGGCCATTGATTCGGCAGCTGCCTTGTGCATTTCAGACATTGCACAACCCATTTGTGCCTCAGGTTTACCTCTTCTCATGATGCCACGATACAAACCAGCTTCAAGAGTTTGTCCATGAGCTTTTTCCCATTCTTCAACCGGAATGCTGAATTTCTTTTGGATTCTATCTCGATACCATTCTGGAATTACGTTAAACGCGCAGAATGGAATAATTCGCAAGTCAGGGGTCAAATAATGAATATCACATCTCTGTAGTCTCTCAAGATCTTCGTTATATTTATCCTGGAAGTGCATCATTCCCAAAAAGAGTGATCGAACATGCCATGAACCCACGGAGTCAAAATTACGCTTCAGTAATATGCTAGAGAACATCTTTGCAAGATCTAATCCATGAGGCTGTTTGTTTCTATCTACGAATTGATTTAATTTTCTAATAACTTGTAGCATTGTCCAGTACCTATTTGCACCTGATCTGATCTCTTCAGCCTTTTCTTCGAAATATTCCAAGACACCTTTCAGGTCAACAAATGACGTAAGCGGTATTAACTTCCTGGTTTGAGTGTCCTCAAATACATAGGTTCCAGCACCGCAAGCAAAGTGGATTGATAGTTCGTATTTTGGCTTTTTGCTAAATGCTTCGATAACATTTGTTAGTGGCATACATGATGGAACAGGGAACCAGTCATCCATTGAAATTTCTCCGTTGGTTTGTTCTTGTATTCTTTCTATACAGTCTGGGATAGTAATTCTATATTTTTCTCGTTCTTTTTTACCCATTCTTCCTGTTAATGAAACAGGTTGGAAGTTTACTGCATGAACTACATCAAGATGTTTTTGAGCGTACCTAATAATTGGACCTAACTCATGATCGTTGATGGATTTTATTACAGTTGGAACAAACACCACAGTAGTTCCACATTTTCTTGCAGATTCTAGAGCATACGGGACTTCCCAATGATTCTTTGGATTTGTTCGTGGAGTTACTCCATCAAATGACAAATATAGATTACTTACTCCGGCATTTCTTACTTGACGCATAGTCTCTGGAGAAAGCGCCAATTTGATACCGTTAGTATTCATCTGTACGTGGTCCACACCCTCTTCTTTCATAATCCTAATGATATCAGTAATATCATCTCTTAACATTGGTTCACCACCCGTGATTTGAATTGAATTTCCAGCGATTGGCTTTTCTGCCTTTAGAGTTTTCATCATTGCTCGAACTTGTTCATGTGTAGGTTCATATAAATAAGCACCCTCTAATCCCTTCTTAACATAAAAGAAACAATACCAGCATGTAAGGTCACATCTATTGGTGACTATCATATTAGCAAGTCCGGAATGTGATAGATGGTTTGTACATAATCCACAATTAGTAGGGCATGCACATTTGTCTACCATAACATTAGGCGCATGTGCACCTTTTCCATCCATCCAATATGTGCTGAATTTATTGTACATTTTATATGAACCAAAGTACAATTCTTCACATTCACCATGTGTTGGACATGTTTTTGTCATGAAGACTTTACCTTCTCTTTCAAAAACTTCGGCATCAAGAATCATATTGCAATCTGGGCAGATACTCTGAGTAAAACGGATTGTTCTCTTGTCTGTATTAACCTTGCTTACTGTACGATTGGATATTTGTATTAATTCCACTTAATCTCACCTAGGTTATTCATGTCGGATTTGTATTTTTCCTATATAAATATAATGTAACTAATAATATGGTGATTAGTTTGCTTGTAAATCGACTGTAAACACTGCATCTAAGATATATACTATGCTCTTATCCAGTTTAACCATAATTATGAGTTTATCTGACAAGACCAAGAAGGCAATGGAAGATATAGGTTTAGGGAGTTATGAAATAAAAGTCTACATTTCTTTGCTTGAAAAGGGTTCGATGACAGCATCTGAGATTAGTAAAAAATCGAATGTGCCTTACTCAAAGATATACGAAGTTTTAAATTCATTAGAAGAAAGAGGGTGGGTTGAATCTAATAGCTCTAGGCCACAGAAGTTCTTTCCAAATTCACCCCAAACTGCTGCAGAAACTACAAGAACATTGATTGAAAAAAAGATGGATTCCAACAATGAGTTAATAATACGAGAATTAATGCCTATTTACGAAAAAACAGGTATTAAGGAAAGACCAGAAATATGGGTGGTTATGGGTTTATTCAATATCGCTAATAAAGTTCAAGAAATAATTCAGAATTGCAAGAAGGAACTGCTTGTTGCATTGCCTCAGGGTGCAGAAAATATTGTTGGTATAATCCAAGCTACATTGAGAACCCTATCGGAAAAGGGTGTAAAAATTGCAGTCCTTGTATCTGATAACACAAGTAAGGAGACGATACTCACCATTTCTAGAGTTGCTGAGGTTAGGGTTAAGAACAATATGTTCGGAGGCGGTGTCATAGGCGATATAAATCAAGTCATGATTCTACTGGGAAGTGGAAGAAACGAAAATGGGTATGTTGAACCAATAGCAATTTGGGCCGATCATATTGGTTTGGCGGGATTTGCCAAGGAATACTTTAGCTACTTATGGTCTGACGCATCGTCAAAATAGACTTTGAATCTTAACTGAAGGGTTCAAATCCTTCAGTTACTATCTAATTTTTAAGTGTCCTCAAACGTATTAATAAAGGACAAACAATGACGGAATAGCCCTACTGAAGTCAATATGAAGTAGATCTTGAGTTAGGAGTTTGTCCGCTCACAAGCTTGTAGTCAGTTTGTTAATTTTAGAATTATAAGTAAAATTGCAAGTTTGATTGATTAAAACGAAACTTAAAGCGTCGAAATTACGTGTCAGAAACTTGATAAATAGCAACAAATCCTATCAAGACATTGGTACTAATAGAGGCTGCTTGTTCACTTGAGAGTTTTAGGAGGTTTATCATTGTAAGTACATGTAGATCCTTTATACCCGAAAGTTACATGCATGACTTTGAAATATTTCCTGAACGTGAAGAAGGGCCCGGAGCAATTTACATTGAAGCAGCTGACAAGGTGACTCTCAAAAAGATTCGTGAAATGACATTTGTCAACGCTAAAGAAGTACTGGGCATAATTTATTCTTCAAAAAGTGGAAATACGCAACTTAAGTGGCGTCAAACTAGAAGAAAAAATGGAAAGGTTACCGGTGAGGCTTCACCAAACGCATTAGTGAATCTGGTTGAATCAGGGGTGATAACCCAAGACTGGGTAAACAATTACTTGGAGTCTTCAAAACAAAGTAATGTAGCTAACAATGAGTCGAAATTGAATACAGGGTCCGATTAATAAGACAAGAACAATAGACAAAGTGAAAATTAGTTCATATGATTGTTAGGGATTCAAAGCATTCTGAAAAATCAAAAGCAATCATTCCAGAAGACCTAGATGATCTGTTTACATTAAGAAGGATAATCGAAATCAATGACAACATTATCACAGATACGACAAGATCAATTAAACAGAGATCTGAATTTTCCAGACCTGATAAAGGCGAACGAGTAAAAATAAGAATATTACTAAGAATTGAGAACATCAAATTTGATGGAACAGTTGATAGAATACGAATTGGGGGAACGATATTAAATAGTGATAATCAGTTAGTTCCAAAGGGCGTTCATCATACTGTTTCAATTAAAGTAGATGATATGATAATTTTGGAAAAAAAACAGTGGAAAAAAATTCAATCTGATATATTAAAGAATTCTGGCAATAATACAATCTACCTGTTAATTTCAATTGATAATCAGGAAGCTGCGATAGCATTAGTAACAGGTACTCACGTAAAAATTTTACCAAATATTTACTCAGGTCAGAGTGGAAAAAGATTTCAAGGTTCTAGAATGATAAATCCAAATATAGACAATTTCTTTGGTGAAATACTTATAGGAATTAAAAGTGTTACTAATTTACACTCCCAAAAACAAATGCTAGTTTTATTTGGGCCTGGTGAAACCAAAAGGAGATTTTTTAACTTTCTTTCCAAGGAAATCACTGACAGCATTACCATCTTAGAGGGCATAGACGTAGCAGGTGAAGACGGTATTTTTGTATCTTTGCGTTCTACATCATTAAAAGAGTTATTAAAAGCGAGTAAAATTGGCATAGTATCATCTTTATTGGACAAATTAATTTATCTTATTCACAAAGGTGAGCCTAAGTATGCCATTGGAGTCAATGAGGTAAGAGATGCTGTAACTAACAAATCAATAGACTGTTTGATTTATTCTAACTCAATCTTAGAAAAGATCAACGAGAATGAATTTATTGATTTACTGAATTCAACAGAGTCAATTGGAGGTAAGATATATGGTGTAGACGCATCTACTGACATTGGATTAAGAATTTCTTCTTTAGGCGGGATCGTAGGTCTTCTTCGGTTTGCGATAAGGTAACATATGGATAGTCCAAGATTAAGAAACTGAACTAATTAGCCATCGTAAGTAATCATTGTCGATATTATCCATTTTGATTTCAACAATTTCCGGTACCTTGTATGGGTGAATTTTTTTCAACTCTTTTCTCAGTTTGGCAGATGAATTAGTTTTAAAAAAACATAGATACTCATTGCCATACTGTATCTTGTTGTCCCAATAGTAGAATGAATTTACTTTAATAATATTTACGCAAGCACACAGCTTTCTTGAAATCATATCTTTAGCTATCTTGTTTGCAGACATTCTAGATTGAAATGTCGAAATTATTATTGAGCCTTTACTAAGATACAGCTTTGGTTTAGTCATGCTCATGTATTAACCTGAGTGTACTTGCAATTTATTTTGTGAGAAATTAAAAAGGAATTATTCTGTGTGTTCTCCAATTGACGACCTAGAATTCCTATTAAATGTACCCATAGGCGCGTCTGGAAAATTGTCAGTAACCCTTTGTTCTGCGACTATGCTTGCTTCTGCAAGAATATTATTCAAATCTCCTCCCGAAGGATTTAACGCGAAGCCTACATCGGAAGTGCTATTGGCATTTACCATAATATCACTAAAGACATCGTTAATTTCACCTAATTCTGTGTCCACATCTGGCATTAATCCAGTTAGTCCTGTTTTTACTTTTGAGAGTGTGCCAACTGCTGGTTTTAATGCAGTTAGAGCATCTCCAATGTCAATAGTAGACTCTAATCTCATATGTACTTGCTCAAGTGACATTTTTAATTGTGAAATAGTCTTAACCGTTCTTCTGACTTGTGAAAGCTCATTTGAAAGCATTTTGCTTTGTTGAGCATCATGATTTTGTAAATGAGTAACAATTTGATTAAAGAGAGTTCTATCTTTTGATTTTAATTTTTCTAAGAGTGCATCTAATTTTTGAGTTTGAATCCCTAGTCTATTTTTCGCCGATTCCATAGTCGGTTTAAGAGGCTTTTGTGTTCTCAAAGTTTCTTTGATTTTTTCGGTGGTGTCTTTTTTGACCTCTTTATTCCACTGGTTTGTAAAACTGGTCATATTCTCTAGACTATTCAGTAGACGTTAAATCAAAGTGTCATATTTGAATAACCTGATAGTAATATTTTCTACACATATTTACACATACTTCTAGTATATTTTTCTATCATACTGGCTAGACAAAAGTCAAGTATTTTTGTCTTAGGCTACTTAACCAACTTAAGTATCTTTTAGTAAAGCATATACTTACTTTAAATGATGGCAAAATCTGTTTATTATAACCATGGATGCCATTAAACTATTTGAGAGCTCCTTAGCGTCAAATGAGACAAGAAAAAGCTATATGCTTCTGTTAAAAAAGTACATAGAGTTTGTGGCAAAAGAAGACGTATTTTTCAAGAATGATTCTAGACTAATTGAGCAAAAAATAATAGAATTTATTATGCATCTAAAACAACAAGGTAAGTCTTATGCCGCTATTCGCATCTATCTTGCAGCAGTCAAATCATTTTACAAGATTAATGACATTTTTCTTAACGATTCAAAAATATCAAAGTTCTTACCTGAACAAAAAAGGGTTAGAAAAGACAGAGCTTATAATCACAACGAAATTTCAAAATTGCTAGAAATAGCAGATAGAGTCTTACCTGCACCAGTACCAGAAAAGTTACCAAAGTAAGGAAGATTGGCTACTTTGTAAGCAACATAACGTTGCATTAATGTCGGTGGGTAAGGAAAAGAATAATCATCTGGTACTTTTAATTTTGTACTGCCTTGATAATCTTTTAAAAAATTATTGAGTACGGTATCATGGTATTTGTTACCATTTTTGCCCGCTTGTTTAAGTTTTCTGACCGTCTCAGCTTCATTTTTGAATGCACTTCGCCATAACTCATCAACAGAATAGTCCAAGTAGAATTGCATTGCCTCCTCGTCGACATTAATTGACTCCAACATGTTAGTGTGTTCCAGTATCTGTTCCACTGAATTGATATCACCGTAATCTAATGCATCTGTCTTTTCGACAACATTGGACAAGTCTGATAGAGAAGCTGTCACAATCTCTTCTGAATCGCTCGCGTCAGTTTTCGCATTAACAGAAATGTCAGGGGGTGTTTCTGAATTGGAATATGCAT
>JBKPGB010000011.1:0-2238 GCA_046729135.1 Thermoproteota archaeon
GACGTATGCACCTTCCTCGATGAATAATTTAGCGGTAGCAAGTGCCATACCGCTGGTCGCTCCCGTAATGACGGCTACTCGGTTCTGTAATTTCTTTGAGGGCATTCCATTCTCTCTTTCATGGAGATTATCCATTATTCACAAATCACTCACTTGTTATGACTACATTAAGAATAGTAATTATATAAGTTGACAAGTCCATATCTAACAATTAGGTCTAGTGCAACAAGGTGATGGAAGGTAGACAATCTTTTTTCTGCATCCATGTTCATATGAATATAATCACTGGTACCATCTCAAATAGGAATGGTTGGTAGCTTGTTTATCGGCCACTTACGCATAATCTACCTTATTCTTATGATGCTACAGTTAAGACTACTTTGCCTCTTGGATGTACATCTTTTTGGTAATCAAGCGCTTTATCAGCCTCGTCGAGTGGAAATGTCTTGTCTATATTCACTTCTATATTCACTTTGATATTATTTTGGTCTACCCACTGTGCCAATTTTGTCAACCGTTGTCTATTTACCTGAGAAAATAGAAATAGCGCTTTAATCCCATATTGGCTCATTAGTTCGGAATTTGGTTGCTCTAGCATAGAAACAATTATGCCGCTACCTTTCGCTAAGACTCGAAAAGATCTTTTGTACGTTTCGCCACCCACAGTATCAAAGACTGCATCATAGTCATGTACTATTTCTTCAAAATTCTCTTTTTTGTAATCTATTATTTGATCTGCTCCCAATTCTTGAACAAATTGTTTATCGTTAATACTTACCGTTGTTCCTACATATGCACCTAAATGCTTTGCAAGCTGTATAGCCATAGATCCTATTCCGCCCGCTCCCCCATGTATTAGAATTTTTTGATCCTTTGATAACCCAATATTTTCTACAAGTCCTTGCCAAGCGCTGACACCAACAAGTGGTAAAGCTGCCGCCTGTAAATGACTCAGCGATTTTGGCTTATCTGCAATACTATCCTTGTTTGCCAAAGCCAACTCTGCAAACGCGCCTGAGCCACCACTCGAGATCGATGCTTGACCATACACTTCATCACCTTGCTTGAAATCCAAAGGTGCATCGCTGTTTACTTCTCCTATCTGTTCAACAACACCTGAAAAATCAATCCCTAACGTTGCTGGGAATTGAAGCGGCATCATTTCGCCGAAATGCCCTTCACGGATTTTCCAATCTACTGGATTTACACCAGCTGCTATAATCTTGGCTTGAATTTTACCTGTCGATGGGCTTGGTATTGGTGAGTTTTCTTCGATCTTAATTACATCACTACTACCGTATTCACTAATTTGAACAGACTTCATAAAATCTATACTAATAAGAAATATTAAAACCTGAACCTTGCTTACTACCTAACTAAGTATTGGCTTATCAAGAGTTTTATTGGTATAAATATCGTTACGACTGAAATGTAGAAATACCTAGTATTGCGATAATCTACATATTACCACTTGGCAATTAAAGTCTGCCTTAAAAAAATGTGTGGACCGTGCCCTTAATCATATACTGCTAAATAGGTGATACTGTCGAACATACCATAGCAATTCTTTAGTCACTTGCATCAAATGTTACCGGCACAAATTTTGATTCTTAGTCGGTGACTTTTGCAAGTCAGTAGTTTTAACTTGCCACCAAAGTAAGTTTTATGATTTCTGATTTTGCTTTAGTCATTCATTACCAACTCCCAATTTACTGTTTGACTGCTCGCGCAGAACTCCAAAGTGCCCATCCAGGATTCACTCGATTCGGATAGAGCTCCAGCATCTTCTCGTAGAGCTCCTGTGCGGTTGTCGTCATTACGGCCATTCGGTCGAAATCGCGTATGTACTGGCGGGTCTCCTCGATGATACGGGGATTGTCCTCATTATCAGGTCGCTTATGTGAGGCGATAACTGTATGTGGATTGAGCGACTCGATTTTGTCGAGTGCAGTGATCCATTCCTGGCGACTCTTCGCATTTGACTCAACTAGGTAGAGGTGAACATCGTTGTAGGCAGCATCTCCAGCAACCACTAGACCGATAGAAGGGACATTTAAGCAGGTCGTGTAGTCGGTGTCGGTATGGCCGAGTTCCACCGCGACCAATTCATGCCCCTCGAGTTCAATTACATTTCCGTTGAGCTCCTCGGCGATCACAAGCCGCTCCGAGATCTGACCAGGAAACGCTGCCTTCCAAACCTTCTCCAGGACCTCTGGGGAGGCATGCTGACGCATGACT
>JBKPGB010000012.1:0-1956 GCA_046729135.1 Thermoproteota archaeon
GTATTATCCACGTGAATTGGTCTACTTCTAGAGGTCCAATTTTTGAATTTGTCGCCATTTGTAAATGTTTTAATTTTTCCTTCTATTGGTTCGTCTTTCTTGTTGTATGGTCGTTGTTTGCAAACATTTGGTGGAATCGCCTTTATTTGTTATTAGTTAAAAATATGCGCATTATATCAAACACCACTGATGGTTTCTCAGAAAACGGTGCGTGACCTGTATTTTCTACGAATTGAAGTTGACTATGTTTGAGTACTTTATTAAACCGTTTAGAATGTGCAACTGGTATTAACTTATCAGCAGCACCACATATGATCAGAGCCGGTATATTCTCAATCCTTTGTAATTCTGATGATTCAATATACTTTTTTGTACTATTTTCGAAAGCTGATTTAAATGCATATTTCGCCCCTGCCAAGTTAATTCTTTTAATAAAGAGGTCGACGAGCATTGGATGCAGTAACACTGGATTTCCAAGCATCTGTTCGAATACATTTTTAACATTTTCAAAAGCTGGATTTAATGCAGCATTAAGGTATTGCTCAAGTAGCGGTGTTGGCTCCTTAAGCATTCCAGAAGAGTCTATGAGAACAAGTTTTTCTATCAGATCTTGACTTTCTATGGCCACTTTTGCGGCTATATATCCTCCAAGTGAATGACCTACTATTATTGTTTTACAACTATCATCGTCGGTATCGTCATCATTTCTCCAAATTTGCTTACAATCAATGAAGTCTCTAATGAATTTGCTAAAATACTCTATTGTGTAGTCTACTGTTACGGGTTTATCACTACCACCAAAACCTATTAGGTCAACGGCTACTATTGGATGGAAATATCTGGATAAAGCATCAGGGATATCCAACCATCTATCCGATGATGATCCGAGACCATGGATAAATAAAATAGTTTTCTTTTTCGAACTATTGCATTTTTCAGATTTCAGATACCTTATCTCGAAATCATTTAGCATTACTTTATTCTCCTTCACTTCTTCCACCTAAGGGTACGTCAGGTCTCTTGCAACTATAAATATTTGATGATTGGAGACAAGGAGAAAGTTAAGGCGAAAGAACTATAGCCTCGGAGGTACCTCTCCGTTCTATAGTCATAGTTGAACGCGAGAGGACATCTGCTGAAATACTTCTGCTGCACCATTTCTAACAGGAGGTATTGCAGTCCTTTGGACTGTTCACAAAGAATCGGATAAACTTGCAACGCTCATGCGCAGATGGATGATGCAAGAGCAAAACCCGAAGTGTTCTTGTAATGCAAACAGCAGACATATCATACTAGACGTACCTTCAGGAATATATCATTGTGATGGCTGCAGTGGCAGCTGGGGAGGAAAAGAGGTCCTCTTGGCGAGTCCCTCTATATCAACACATGCCGTGCTAATTGATATTCTATATCACCCATTAGATTTTGATGACAATTAGGAGAATGTCCTAGATCATGAAAGTATGGTTGTGACTCAACGCTTGATATACTATTACCAGTCACAGAAAAACCCTATTGGAAGCATCATCTTTGATCTACACAAAATGAGCCATTTAATATATCCGTGTTTTATGGTAAAGACTTGAACCATGTCAGAGGTTGGTACTTCTGGTTAAGATGGCAATTAGGAGTAAAAAAAGCGATAGATACTATAAAGAAGATAGGAGATCATGAGAAGAGGATTGCAAATAACATCATACATAAAATCACTAGAGAGATTGTCAATCGAGCTATAGAAACATATTCGTTAATAGTTATTAGGCAAACTCAAAGGGTTGCGAAACCGAGAAAAGAAGGAGGGAAAAGGAAGAGGAAGGAAATTTAACAGGAAACTCTCCGGATTTCCGTATTTCAAGTTTACAGGACACACAAGGCTGCCTTGGCGGGTATCAAAGTAATCAAAATATTCGAGAATTGGACATCACAAACTTGTACAAAGTGTAACCAACGAGGAAC
>JBKPGB010000013.1:0-22598 GCA_046729135.1 Thermoproteota archaeon
ATCATCTTCAATTATTGAATGAGTTTGAATTTGTTAGTATAATTTCATTCATATTAGGATTCATTAAGATTAGAGATCTTGGTATCAGGATTCTTCAAATTTTCCACATGTGCAATGAGTCCAACTGCATTTAGTATCATCGGAACCGAGTATGAAGGCATGAGCTCCTCTTGTATGATGACATCTATTACAAAGGTCTTCCTTGGACACAATTCAACGTAGATTATTCTATGTTATAACCTTTTAATGGCAATCTTAATGCATCTAACAAATCATCGTATGAAGCATCTCCTTTATCTCTACACACGTACGTTTTGTTTTCCTAAGGAACATTATTAGGAGACTTTTACGTCCACAAATTCAGGTCTGTTCAAGGGAGAGTTTTTACCGTCTTGGCACTTCATCTTTAAATTTTCAGCACTCACAGTACAGACCTTATATGCCTCTCCATCTGCTACCGCTAAATTGGGAAACGTTATTGTATAACTGACTTTATCCATTCCTTCATTTTTTGGATCTTGTGGGTTGAATACCTTTGACTTAATCTGATCACCAACGTTCACTATTGTGACTATATCTTTCGTTGAATTTGTTATATCATAAAGAGTTACAACTACTTTAAACACATCATTTCCAATACCTGTCTCTGCTGCTGCTTTAGTCGTAGTACTTGCCAGTACAGAACAAAAGATAAGTCCTGACAGAATTATTGAACCTATAGCGTATATTTTCTTCATAATAATAACGACATCCCTAACCATTTAAAAGTCTTAATCCACAAATGCATATAATAAATAAAATAGAAACATCCTACTCGTGAGAACTGAAATAGGAGTATAATAAAATGGCGCAGTTTTTCTTTTTTTAAAATATAAATATATTAAAAAAGAAGATGGGTATTATCTCTTGGAACAACCGCTCGTTCCAGAGATGTCAGACATTTGTCGTTTGTTACAATCACCTTTGTCACTGAAACAAAATAAATCAGATTCTGATTCATAACACCAGCAGTTATCATTGTTTTCACAATTTTTTGAATCTGCAAAGGTCTTTTGTGCAAGATTCGAAGAACTTATAGTTGCAGACGCCAGGATAGTAAGTGATAAGGTAATTAATGTAAAGAATATGATTTTCTCTTTCATTATCCTTTTTGAGAGTACTAAATATAAAAGGATTCTAAAGACCTTTTATAATTGAAAATTAGAAAATATTTTGGGGACTGGATAAGATGATGAAAAAGAGAAAACCAATCGTCCCACCATCCAATGAAGTAATTGCTAACAATGTTTGATAATATTGTAGGACTTTGCAATGAAATAATTTTGATTGGTTGGTCTTAATTAGGTGCAATTAAATCAAGTTTTAGACAACCTGATAGTATTTAGTTTGGAACAGGGGAAATTTAATCTTGTATTAACTATATACATTACCAGATCAATATGTATATGAATGGATGTATTTCCACCTGCAGACAAAGTACTAAACCCTTATCCATTCTATGCTCAAATGAGAAAAGTTCATCCAGTTGTATATGATGATAAAAATAAAGTATGGGGAATCTTTCGTTACGAGGATATTCAAGGCGTCTTAACAAATTATAGACATTTTTCTTCAGATGTTCAGAAATTAATAAAGATGCAACAGGCGGAAATGAAACAACAAGAGCAAAATAAAAAGCGAGAGAGAGATGAATCTGTAAGACGTAGTATTCTTACTTCTGATCCACCATACCACAATAAATTAAGAAGTGTAATATCTTCTGCTTTTACCTTGAACACTATAGGAAGATTAAGACCACGTATTGAAGAGATATGTCATGATATGGTAGACAAGGTTATTGAGAAAGGGCATATGGACCTCATAAATGATTTGGCCTATCCCTTACCTGTTACAGTAATCGCAGAGTTGCTAGGTATCCCATCTGACGACCTAGATACTTTTAAGAGATGGGCGGACGAACTAATTGGTTCCACTAACTCAAGTAATAGTAATCTCCCTGTTGATAGAGCGTCAGAACAGATATTCAAGAGAGTTCAAAGCGAAATGGATTCTTATTTTATCAATATAATTGAAAAAAGAAAGATGAACAAAGTACCTAGTACCGATCTCATAAGCAATTTGCTTAAAGCAGAAATAGATGGCAATAAGCTCACAGAAGAAGAAATACTTGCATTTTGCGCTCTATTACTTTTGGCTGGTCATGTGACGACTGTTAACTTGATAGGTAACATAATACGTTCCTTACTTGAATATCCAAAGCAACTAGAGCAGCTATTATTACACCACAATAGTTACAACATTAACAAACATAATTCGGATAATTATCCTTCAATTTCGTCTGCAATAGATGAAACACTACGATACAGATCTCCTGTTCAAGCGTTAATACGTTTTGCTACAGAAGATGTAGTTATTAGAGAACAGAAAATACAACGAGGACAAAGATTGATCATTTGGATTGGCTCGGCTAATCATGATGAATCTGTCTTTCATGATGCCGAAAGATTTGATATAACCCGGTCCTTCAGTAATAACGCCCACTTGGCCTTTGGTTACGGAATTCATTTCTGCTTGGGTTCTGCTCTAGCAAGCTTGGAAGCTGAGGTCGTTTTAAATATAATATTAGATAGGTTAAAGGATGTGAAATTTGCCCAAGATTACAAAGAAGAATCATTAAGGCCACTTTATGGCATATTCTTTCATGGAGTCAGTAACCTGCCCTTATCATTTAAACCTGCCAAGTCGAGAGTTAAGTCTGGATAGTAGAAGAAAATTTCATTTAGGGAGATATGAAAAGTAAAACTAATGCATTTTATAACAGTGAAATATTTTCAATCTTGAGTCAATTACAAAGAGTGTATATAAAATTAGTATCCAAAACATGATAAGTGAAATAGAGAATGGAGGATATCGGTAACACACTTTATTCCATAATTGGGGAGATTGGTAAGGAAAAAATTCAAAGTGATATTACTTTGAATATAGAGCTATCAAAACAGTATATCCAAGTGATACTGGATCAATTTATTAATCGTGTAGATATTGCAAATGATGAAAGTATTGGAAATCTCTGTGAAGCTTTACTACATTTCATGCTAACAGCTTGTACTTTGCCCTCTGTTAGAAAAGTTACGATTGATAAGATCAATTTAGATATAATAGTCCCTAATGTTCATACGCTAAGTAATTTTCCTGAAAAGGCAATTGTTATACAGATACCAAAAGATGCCAAGAGTATAACAAGGCAGGAGCAAAAGAATTTAAGAAAAATTCAACCAAATATCAAGAATTTATGGATAGTTACTAAGGAGCCACTATTAGGAGACTACATAAATTACTCAATCGAATCAGTAAATAAAAGGAAAACTTCATCACTTATACGAAACTTTGGTCATATTATTGTAGATATTGATACATTTTTGGAACAGACAAAAGATAGAACCTTTAGGTTTTTCCACTAATTATTCCTACTCTCATTTGTCAAATTGGCTTACTCTTGTTCAGAATACTTTGAAGATTATCTCCAACCAGATACAGTCGAAAAGCAACCTAACAAGCCGCGATATTCCCTAGAATAAATATAGTGCAAGAATCTTAAAGTACGTATTGCCTTCATAGGTAGTATGAAGAAGCAAGAGGCTATAGCAAAGATAGTAGTAATATTTCCAACAAAAAATGAAGAAGATACTATCGAGCACGTGATTAGGACAGCAAAAAAAAGTCGGCACCATCCAGAAGTAATGGTAATCGATGCATTTTCATCAGACAAGACAGTTAGAATCGCTCGCGATAATGGTGCAAAAGTGATTCAACAAGATAATAGAATGTTCCCTGCAAAGGGAATTGCAATGAAAAAGGGAATCGAGGAGGCTATCAGCTATAATGCAAATATTCTTGTATTTCTTGACGCAGATATAAAAAATCTAACCCCAGAATGGGTAGATAAATTGGTAGATGGTTGTATTAATTGTGACATGGTGAGAGGTTACTACCAAAGACATGGTCGGGACGCTCCAGTAACAAAGCTTATAGCAAAACCCATGATCCAAATCTTTTTCCCTGAGCTATCAAATTTTGAACAGCCATTAAGCGGTGAGGTATGCGCACGAGTTGAGGTCTGGAAAAGATTATTAGATGAGCACCCACCTGATGGCTGGGGTGTAGACGTATGGTTTTTGATTGAAGCTGCCATGGCAGGTTACCAGATTAAAGAAATATTTCTTGGTGTTAAAGAACATACATCTTTTGAAGACTATCGTGAGGACGTTGGGAAATTGGCCAAGATGGCAGAACAAGTGGAATTCACAATAATAAAAGAGGCCTTTAAACATGGTAGAATTGATTTACACAAGGATGTCAAAACATAGTATCCATTACTTCGTTAGACGTTAGAATTATGGCGCATAGTAACACTTATCTTTAGACATAAATTGATGGGACTTCTAAGGATCAATCTCCGCTTTGGAATTTAACTTTTGACACACTGATGACAAATTAAACTTGACTTGACTAACGACATGACCAATTAATTTTATTAGGTAAAAAATTCAATTTAAGTAAGGGCTAATGACTCACAGTATTTTGCAAGCTTATCCAATGCCTCCGACCAACCCTGATTGTGACTTTCAATGGAAAAGTTTCCCTTCTCTTTTCCGGTAAATCCTGCATGGGTTAGCTTCAGTCTTGTTTTGTTGGAATTTATCTGCTCTAGTTCCCAAGTCACGACAGTTTCAGGAAAGTCAGGTGTATCATCAAATCTCCAACTGTAAGATAGTCTTTTATTAGGAACAAATTCCAAAATGGTTCCTTCCATATGATAATCTCTATCCAAGTTCCAATCAGGATGAATTTTTTTACGAGTAACCAAGATAATCTTTCCACCAACCCTGTTATCCAAATTTGCTTCATCTTGAAACCATTCAGTTATCTTTTCTGGTTGAGTTAAGGCGTTGAAAACCACATTTGGCGCTGCCTGTATAATTTTTGCATTGCTAATTGTATTTTCTTGCCTTTTTTTCATCCCTAAGTGTCAGCATTCATTCGACGTTAGTATATTTAAACATCAGAGATAGCAAAAATCAGCCTATATCTGGTTTCGGCATAACAACAAAGATTTGTTTTAAGATGATGATTATCTAATCGAAATTCAAAATACATATTAATCATTATGTCCAATTACTTGTATGGCATACCGTAGTCGAGAAGAGATTTTTGCATCAATTCTTAGCACTGCTGGCTCTGGCGCAGGGATCACACGTAGTAAAATAATGTTTGGATCATATCTTACCTATGCTCAGGTTGTGGAATATTCAAAGTTGTTGATCGAACGTGGATTGCTTGAATATGACCCTATCAATAGGACATTTAAGACAACTTCAAGCGGGTTTACTTTTATACAATTACATAACGAAATGAATCAAATGATAAAGATTTAAAATCTAATTGTTTGAAAGCGTGTAAAGCAGAACTATTATGATCTTGTTCTTTATGTAGGTATACTTGTGTATAGCTATATTGAATTGACATAAGGACTATTATGATAAATAATGCAAATACAGCCCTAGTTATATCTAAGAATTGATAAATAACATGAACTAGGCTAATTCTCATGCCAACTGCAGCAGAGAATATCCGACTGGTAAAAGATGCTATCAATGCTCTTAATACAGGAGATACAACCAAAGTCTCAGAATTTATCAGTCCTACGTACTTTAATCATGAATCGCAGATGGACCCAGTTAGATCAAAAATGAGAGGGCCGCAGGAGTTTATAGATACTGTGATCAATATACGGAAGGCATTTTCGGACCTGCATTATGAGTTATTGGAGAGTGTAGCATCAGATGAAAAAGTAGTTTCAATTGTATCTGTTAAGGGTAAACATACTGGAAGCTTCTTTAGTTTCATTCCACCAACAGGAAACAAAATATGCTATAGAGCTGTACACGTGTTTACAATTGGGGATGATGGAAAAATATCTGAACATAAGGCGATTCGTGATGATTTAGCATTGATGTATCAACTTGGAGTGGTTAAAGCTACGACTCCACAATATGAAAACTTTCTAAAAGGATGGAAAGGGTTGATGTAATGATGAATTCAATCCTGAAATGGATGCTAGAGATTGAAACCTGGACACAATACGAATAAACTGGCATACGAAGCAAATGCTGTTTAACTGCGCAATTTAGTATTTAGCAAAGTATGGGAGAACCGGTGGGCTACTGCACAACCGACTTTATTTTTTCCTCATCCACATACTTTAAGCATGGACAGGCATCGGACTTTGAGATATGATTTACACATCGTCTTTGATGATGCATGTCCATCCAATGCCACTTTATATCGTGGCCACAAATACATGTTGACATAATTCTTTCTAATTTAATAATATAGTTTCCGAGACTTATCTAATTTTCGGAACTTTATTAATCTATTAATCCTTGAGGAGCGTATGAAGCCATCACGTCTTGCTAGAGCTTGAAATTGGTGTCAAATTTGAGATTCCACGGTTTTTAACAAAGGATTGACTCAAGTTAAACTCTTATACACCAATGAGAATTAAAAGACACATGTCGTACGATCCAAAAATTCTTCTAAATAGGTATATACATCTAGATAGATTGAATTCCTCAATAAATTATGTACCATCGATAGTTGATCCTTTCGATATTCATCCCCCTAGTCTATATCAAAAAAATAGAAATAGGTTGGCAACAGGAAGTATGATTAATAAAATTCCGGATGTTCCAAAAACTTCAGCTATGGGAACTGAATTATTGGAAGATTTACGTATTCGTCAGGAAGAATTCCTTAAAAGAATAAGAAATCATCCTTCTAAAACAGATGACCCGATGTTCATGATATAAAATTAAAAAACAGCATTTAGGTAAGCACCAGTTCAACTGAAGATTCGTTCTAATATCCCTGAACCTGTGTCACGAATTATTCTCCACTTTTATTCTCAACTTTAGATCGATATTACCCTAACCCAATTGGGAATTCTGCGACCCTAAACTTCTAATTCTACGCTAGTCCATAAATACAGCTCAATGTGATGTCCTTTACTAAAATTGAGTGCTGTTGTTGTCCTATGCCAGTTCAGTCATTTCATGTAACATTGATTTATTTGATGAATTTCTTACCGATGTTTGAATTATTTTTGCTGTTTCAAAATCACACTCTAATATAAACGCCAGGTCATCGACCTTCATACTCAGAATTTGTTTTTTGTCGAGTGAATGCTTCAAGATCAAATCTTTTAGAACATCAGGGATAGCTAATGATTTTATGCCCCTTCTGAATATCATGATTAATACTGGTATCTATCTTATATAAGATTTTTCTAATGGATCCATATAGTCAAAATAATGTGTGCATTTTTGATAATGAGTACATTTATGCTAGGATATCTGGAGCATGATTTGGCAGGCTCGTAATCCATTTAATTGCATTTGATTAAAGGACGAGCGTCCTATTTGGTTAATTATTGCGATTTCCATCCAGATCTTCACAAGAAATTAATAAAGTGAACTAAAGATTACAATAATTTATCTTATTTCAGATTTTTGCCTGATATCTACTTATATCATGTCGCTTACAATCTGATATTGAAATCAGGCGCTGGTGTAAATGTTGATCTGATACAGAAATTCATTAATTTCTATCATAGATATGAAAATTTAAATTTAAAAATAACCTTTTTCTTGATATCTCTCCAGATACTTCATTTATACTGGCTCACCACAGATGTTGTACTTCAGAAGATATTTGGGCATACTTTCTTCTTGGTGCCTAAATCTCTCTTACCAATATTTGTAGTAATAGATTATATTGAAATTCCTGCACTAATTTCTGCAATAATTTTTTATTCCTACAGTATACGCACCAAAGAATCCGATACCAAAAAGAACTATCTATTTTTGGGATTGCTCGGAGTCCAATTTTTTCATATTTTCTGGATTACCGACGAGGTTGTGTATACCAGTCTCTTCAATTTCAGTTTTGTAGAAATTCCGTATGTCCTCTCATGGATTGCCATTCTCATAGATTACCTCGAGCTACCGGTAATGGCCGACCTGTTTTACAAGATCATTAAAAAGAAAAGAAGGTAGATAAGAAACATAAGTGTGTTGCAAATGCGCAAATACAAAAGCAAGCTATTTCTCAAAGTGGCGGTTTAGCTATTTCCATTGTTCTAATAATCTTTTCAATAGTTGAAATGGGTTCTTGACAATATAATGTACTTGCAGTATCAAAAGTTGCTTTATATTCTATTTTGGATGCAAAATATTAATTTCCATTTTCTTCAATCTATCGTTAATTACTCGGTTCAGTATAGACGAGTTTTTGAGCGTCTTGACCCGCAATCTTGATGGTTTCGGATGTTTCAATGGTGCTATTCTTCCATAGTAATATTACGCCCTTCGCTAGTCTATACTCTCCAATGACATGTCTCAAATGTGAGATAACACTCAATTCATTTCGTATTATAATACTCTTGAAGACTTCACATCATTGTTTGGTTGAACTCCAAATAAGTAACATACAAGTGTAGTAGAATCAGCCAGTATTTTTGTTCTAAATTCCAATGTGATGGATAATTTATGGATAGACCACAGCCTTCATTAATATACTGCATGTGCAGGCATTTATCCAAAGGATCTATTATTAATCGTGTTTAGAGTAACAGCGATTAAAAAAAGAAATGGAATTGAAATAATCGAGATAAATAACATTATTGGAATGCAAATGTTTCTTTGAATTCAACTTGTATGTATTATTTAGCAAGTTTCTACGATACTCATCTCAGGCAAAAATAATTTCTGGGCTCAGGTGCTTAACAGTTTAAAGTCATACAAGCCCCCTTATATCATTCAAAAAGTTTGAATCTTGGGTAATGAATTGATTTTTAAACGATACTACAACGAGTAACGCACCCCTACCTTAAGCATTGTAATTTCAATCTTAACTATAGATTGTATCTATGTCAATAGATCCAACGCCATCTTTAAATCAGTAATTTCACATTCAATTACTTCCCTATCGAGTTCATCTCTTGCATACTTTTTTAATCTATCTCAAGCAAGTATCTCTGATATAATTATATCCTTCTTATCTTTGGATAGGTTGTGGAAAGATTCAACAAATGAATAAATCACTTTTCTTTCATTCCCTTTACTACCACATGTTTTAGCTGTTATTTCATAGGGAGCTTCAGATTCCGTTATGTTCATTCCGATAACCCTCCTATCTCATAGTTCTGAATTTTAAAACCTTGTAATATCGATACGTACGCAGTAAAGGTATTCTGCTTGGTAATGATCACAACTAATATCCGACAAAGGACTATAATAAGCTATATCCCAAGAAATATCTAGTTCATTATCATTCTCCAAAGATCTGTCAAGTTTATTTTAAAATACTTAAGAAATACTTAGCAGATTGCAGCCATTTTCAGATATTTTAAGTATTTGTGGTTTAGTTGAGTAGACAAAAATCTGGGAATGTCTTGTAAAAGTTGTTCATCGTATTGAACGCTCTCGCTCAAAATTGTATAGCTCTACTTTCGTCTTTGCTAGACAGCTATATTTTCTCTAATTAGTATTATAAAAAAGATAATGGTAAGTCTTTAATTACTTTGCCTTAGGATCGGTTTCCCAAATACCAAAAGTGTTATTCTCAGTATCAAGGCACACAGCAAAATAACCCATTCCAGCAACAGGTTTTTTTGGGATAACAACTTTACCCCCTAATTGCATTACTCTATCAGAATGTTCGTCTACTGACTTTACGTCAATATAGTTTGTCATTCCCTGTTGTTCAGAATTCTGCCTTTTCATCATTCCTCCGCCAATAGATTTATTGCCTTTATCATCCGTGGTAGTAATTGTTAGATATTCCATTCCTTCTGGTAGCGACTCCGGACCAGACCATTTCTCAAAATTCCATCCGAATAATTCACTGTAGAATTTCTTTGATCTTTCTAGGTCATCAGAAGGTATTTCAAAGTGCACTAATGTAGGCATATTATTAATTCAAGAAATGCCTTAATTAAGCTTCTTGCCAACACTCCTCAACTAATTCATTATAAAGTCCGGGAAAAAACTTGAAAGTACCCCGATGGTTTATTTAATTGCATAATCTTTCTTTAATAGTCAATTTCTTTATAGTGGTTTCTAAACATGACCACATACAAATGGATATTTACTTAATTTTAGACAATAGTAACGGAATTTCAATGTGAATTAAAAAAAGTAATAGGATAGTGAAATTGGTTGAGAACAGATTATTGATTGCAATTGCAATGAAATTGGAAAACGTAAAACGCCGCAGGTTTAATTATTCACCTTACTGCTGATCGTGAATTAATTCCCACACATAATTAATTTAGGTTTATAAGTAGACAATCAGCTAATTGGAAACGATAGGGATCTGTTAAGTATTGTCAATAAGTAAATCTCACGGCATACAAATATTAGCACCTCTGCTTGTTACCTTAGTTTTACCATATACATATTGCTGGAGCTCTACGATTGAGGAAAATTCTAGATACTCAAATAAAATGGTTAGTTTCTCTCAATCAGGTGTAGAGTACTTTCGTTCAACCCTAGGTCACCTTGTGAACGAGTCACAGAATTTAACCAAATCCTATCAGGACGAAATCCGAAAGTGGACTTCGGGCCAATTTGATAATTCTACCTTGGTCTTAATTACAGATTCATTTTTGCCAAAGTTTGAGAATCTTATCGTTAATGCAAAAAATATGATTTATCCCAGAGAATACAAGTATGTTCATGATGCATTAGTAAATTCATTGGAATCTGAAACTGATAGTTACAGACACTTTAGAAATTATCTTGTATCGGGAAACAAAACAGAAGATGATATCTCAACAGATCTCTTATCACTGGCTTTTCAATATGAACAAGTTTATTCAAAATTCCTCTCAATGCCCACTCCTGATTCTCATCAAAATGTGACTAAACGTATCAGCCTAAACTGAATCTTTTACTTAAGTAGATTTAAAACTAGTCCACTGGCAATCTTGTTAGAAATTATATCCGGAACAATTGAAGGGGATGGTCTCAGATTAAATGTAATTTTTTAATTTTAAGTGGGTTTTTATTTTTTCATCAAATTGTGGCATATTTTTGATGAGATAAACTGTAGACACTTACCATTTTATTAACTTAATATCATTTTATAGCTCAAACGTAAATGACAGATTTTATGATTTTTTCATCAATGTGTAATGTTATTCATAATAGTACACATTACTTGTCCAATTTGTATTTGTCTATATCAATTTGGATAGCTGATTTTGTATTACTGAAATAAGGAACGAAGTATACTGTAAAGTCTAGATTATCAGATTTTAAACCTTGCATCTAGTTACTCATTATGATATCAATATTTCAGGATTTCGACGGTATTCAATACATTTTCTTATCTAGTAGATTTTTCAGTAGAAAACAGATAGACTAATTTTCTATTAGATGATAGTGAAATGCATTAATTTAATATAGTGCAATGATGAAGTGTATTCAGGTTTATGAGAAGTACGATTACCTTTCTTATTGGGTTAAGTACTGTATTGTTATTTGCTAGCATTTACGGCATACCATATGTGAATGGTCAAGCATCCAACCCAAATAATAGAACAAGCAATGAAAATTCTGCATTACAAACAGAAAATTTAGATCCATTTCTTTCTAGAGGCTCGGATAACAACATCAATACTGGCAGCGATAATAATCCTTCTCAAGCTAATGACGGATCTACCAGTAATAACAACAATGACGGATCTACCACTAATAACAATGACGGTACATCTCAAGCTAATGACGGATCTTCCAATAACAACAAAAATGACGGTACATCTCAAGCTAATGACGGATCTTCCAATAACAACAAAAATGACGGATCTACCGACAAAAACAACAATGACGAATCTACCGACAAAAACAACAATGACGAATCTACCGACAAAAACAACAATGACGGATCTTCCAATAACAACAACCATGATAATAAAAAAGGATCTGACAATAGCAAATCTTCAGAAGAGAATAAAGACTCAAAACCTAAAGATAATGGCAAAAAATTTGAATTACCGTTCCCATAAATTACCTTATCTTTGATAGATCACGTTAGTACACAATTATGGATTAATGATCACATCTTTAGAACAAAAAAATAATGGTAGGTTCAGGTTTTGGATCGTTAATTATGATCTATGTCACTTGTATTTTGTATTGAAAATTTTACATACAGTCAGAACCTTTGACCATTCTTCAAGTGATTCAACAACTGATCTAGCCTTGTCAAGGTTTTTGCCAATTGCCACTACCCCATGATTTTTTATTATCACTGCCCTTACTCTATTATTTTTAAAACATTTTGATACATTTGACGCTAATTCAACAGAACCCGACGGAACATCCTCTATAATAACAGGGTCGCCTACATTTATCTTTGCTTCCTCGAGTACTTCCTCAAATCTAGATGATATTGAGATTCCAAGTGTGTATGGACTATGACAATGAACAATGGCGTTTGCATCGGTATTTTCATAAATCTTTGTATGCATTACCCATTCTCTACTTGGTTTATGTTTACCAGTTATCGCCTTGGTTTTTATGTTAACTCTGATGAGATCTGTAGATCTCATTTTATATCTTGGCACCTCGCTTGGTGTGATCCACATCCATATTCTTTCAAATCTTACACTATGATTTCCAGATATTGCCGTGTTTAATCCTAATCTGTAAAGATCCTTAACAGAATTTACTAGCTCAGTCTTTAGATTCAATGGCTAACCTCAGTACAGTTACAATGATGATATTTATCAATTTGTGGCTAGATTCGGTTAACTTGCTTCCAGTACTTTGACATGAAATCTTCTTACCATGCTGTGGTAACATTCGATATTTAAATTTAAATTTTTATTTTATCCTATTGTTAACTAGACTTGGTTTGTCCCTGAAGCTCATTGTTTTTTAAAGCTTTTTCATCCATGTATATTATCTCCCAAAGATGACCATTAATATCCTGAAAACTACGTCCGTACATCCAGCCATGATCTTGTGGTTCCCTAGATTCTGTGCCACCAGCATCAAATACGTTCTGCATCATCTCATCTACTTTTTCTCTACTCTCGGTTGACAAAGCTATTATCACTTCTGTATCCTTTGCAGTATCACAGATTTCCTTTTTAGTAAAAGTTTTAAAAAATTTTTCAACCAGCAGCATTACGAAAATATTGTCATTGATGATCATGCACGTGGCATTTTCATCAGTAAATTGTGGGTTAAATGTAAAACCTAGCCTTTTAAAGAACTCTACTGTTCTACTAAGATCTTTCACCGGTAAGTTAACAAAAATTTGTTTTGTCATTTTATTTCTACAATTATTCTCAGCAAGAAAATATAAATCTAGTGAACTTTATTTTTTCTTGAATTATCGATTAAAAATTGAGGTAAAAACTAGTAAAAACTTACATTTTACTACATTATCTCAGTTATGTAATGCTTATAGTTCTTATTGTGAATATACTGTTATGATTTTGGACAAGAGCCACAATGAAAGTAAGGTGGAAAAAGACAGCGGAAGTCTGATATGTGACGTATGCGAACAAACATTCGATACTATGGAATCATTCAAAGAGCATAAAGCATCAGAGAATAAAGATGAAGGATTAAAATACAAAGGCATAGATTAGATTAGAAATATTTTCGCCATTCAGAAGCCAAAGACGATTGTTACCAAGTTTGTTAAGAGTTTTCTATAAGATCAATAGCAAAAGAAAAACTAAAAACAAACAAAGAAATGTATTTGTGAACAACATAAATTAAGTAATCAAAAGTAACTGTCACTTTCGGAACTTGCGTATAGGTGACCAACTATGACCTTGTAATATTTACATTATTGCTTCTAAAATATCATAAATTTTATAAATTTTGGGTTTGAGCATGATATTTAATTAGACTTCGCTGAATGTTTGGATCCTAGAAATAGATGAATAATATAGTTAAATGGAAATTAATTTATACTGTCAAATATACCTAGAACTGGAAGATGAACAAGAACACTTTTTTGCCTATAGACCACAAAATACTCGCCAATAGCAGCGTAGCAGTATTAGCAATATTAGTCCTATCACTGACTTCTGCTGTATACGCACAACAATATGATTTTAAAAACAAATTACCAGGCAATAACCATGGTGATAATAGTCCATCGGAAAAAAATTGTAAAAAGTCTGACACCTTAGAAAAGATATCTATAAAAATAGATGCCGAAAAATGTGAAATGAATAACTTTAAGAATTACAAGAGCTGGGATTTCTATAAATTGGAGGATCCAGAGACCAAGCAGTGTCTCAATTACTTTCATGACCTGGGAGGATCCTTAGTAGATTATGAAGTAGTATATTGTTATGCATATCCTGAAAAATATGAAAAAAAGAACTAACTAACAACCTCTGACAGGCAGAATCTTTCTCCGAGGGGATGTCATGCCACTTTTTACTAGCACTTGACATCGAATTTGTAATTCTACTTTGTTTTCTATTGGATAGCCATATGTCAATTAAGTACTATTTTCTAATCTCCTCTTCCAACCATCAATTTCACGATCGAAACCTTTTAGTTGTTCTTGAAATTGTCTTGGGGTTAAATTATCAGGCTTTAGAAAGGTCCACACAGTGGTAGATCCTTTATTATTTGCCAAAATCCTTACGTAAACATTCCATGTAATATCGCCTACAATGAAAATGTGATCTAATATTAAACTCTCTTTTTCAGGAATACTCTTTATCTTGGCTTTGCCAGCAGGAGTACTACAAGTCCACAGGTCATTATCAACTTTAGTTACTGAGGTAATAATGCCACCGCTTTCCCAATTCTTCACATCCTGAAAGAAATCAAAGACGTCTTCAGGAGTATTGCAAGTCATAATCTTGACAATTGCATCAACCGGATTACCATTTTTCATAATAATGTTAGCCCCATTTGATTTATTTAAATATCCTTTTTGAAATTTCACTTCATTGAACTGTAATGTTACTTGATTTATGAATAATTTTTGTACAAACAGACCACTAAAGATCTTGTTCAGTATCATTTAAGTATATATCGTGTGATTTACAGTCGACGACATTGTTAGAAACTGTTGGTTGGAAACACTCTGATTCTTTTCCACGCTCTTTCAGATTTAATAAAAGTAACAGAATGTAATAAATAAAAAATCTCAATTTTCGGTACAATCCATCAATGATAGTCCAGAGATACATACTCGAAGCTGTTGTAAGCCTAATGCAGCGATTATTATTTAGTTTGTTGGATGGGAATCCCGATAATTACCACAACTACCAGAGAACATACCCAATATCATATAATTCTGCTGGTGATAGTTCAGAACCTATTGTGACAAATCAACTTACTACAGATTATAACAATACTACAGATGGGACCGTATTCGCACTAATAGGTACATGTGGAGAGAGTTTCTATCCGCTTGCTAGTCAAGCACCTTACGTGGCGAGCCAAATATAGATATCAGAAATGGAAATCCTCACACTAAATTGACTGGAACTTTTTATGATAATAAGGGTGATGAGACATTAGACCAATTTACAATTGAAAAGGAAATAAAAAATGTTAAGCAATCAATTTTGCCTGAGTTTTCCAAATAGAACTCTACGATGGTTCTACTGGCTCTAGTATAGGCCTATGTCTAATCCGATATTTTTCAATTTCATGAAAAAACTCTTCAAAATTATTCATATAAAATTCAGTCCCGCTTTTATCCCGTTCTATGAAAATATTTTGTGCAAGACAAATCCAACAAACTCTACCTGTTCCCCATAATGCTTTCAGTAAAGGATCTTTTGGGATTAGGTTACTATTATACAACGCACCAATATGGTCAAACGTGGCCCTTACTCTTTCCACATCCTGTTGCAGTCCAATCGCTTTTGTTTTCATCTCCTCTAGAACTACAGGATCTAGGAAAATGTCAAGAAATGCATCACCTTTAAATTTTATAAGGTTCTTGGAAAGATACATTTTACCACCAATTTTTATACCTTTCTTATAATGGTGTTCCATATAGATTCTAAATGCCTCATAGACATTCTTTCTGGCTTCTCTTTCCTCGAAGGAATTAACCAACTTGTACACTTCCATAAGTGTTTGGAATTTGCTGTGTTTTCTCGAAGAAATGAGGGTAAAAATGGAAATGAATAAAGCAAGTATAACTCCACCAGCCGTTATCGTCTGAGCATAATCCCTAACTAAAGACCAAAAATCCATTGTTAATTATGTAGTGTCATCTCCATTAATAAATACGAATAAATTCATTCTTGTAATATTTGGAATGAATCGTGAATGTGACACACCACCATAATCATCTTTCCACCTGGTTTTTTAAAGAAGCAAAGGTAGTTAAGTTTATTCTTTTTCCCCTTGTTGGGAACATGCACTGAATGAGGTGATGGAGGGTTAAAAGGTATCTCAGATTTGTCTAACAAACTATAATATTTAGTAAATACCGGTGGGACTAGGAGCGAATGAGTAGAGAATCCCACCGGCCAGTGTCTATTTGTGGTAAAGGAGTAATTACATTTATGCTGCTAAACATAAGAACTTGCCTTACCTGAGTTACCTTACTCACAAAGGAATTTCTACAGATGAAATGTAAACGACTACGATTATGAGAGGGAGAAACAGGTATAGTGTCACCTTAGTTGTGAATAAAATTAGAATTTCTAACTCGTATTAGAGTATAAACTCGAGCAAACTTAAATTTCATTAAAACATAAATAATAGTTGTGAAAATAGAAAAAAACTCAAGATATCTGTTAGCATATTGTACTTTAGCTGGATTATTGTCATCAATCGTAATATCTGGATTATTATTTAGCTTGGATTTCATTTCAAAAACTCCCTTTGGTACTTTTTTTGCTGTAATAGGTTCATCTTTAGGATATTATGATTCCAACACATCGCCTTATGTTGGTCTCTTATTGCATTTTGCTACCGGTACTGTAGCCGGTAATTTACTTGGCCAAGGAGCCCTATTCTGGAATAGATTAATTCCATTTGGTATCAAACGTGGAATAATTTTAGGAATTATAACCGGAATATCACTCTGGCTGATTTTATTTTTGCCCTTGACTGCGTATATTATACAACCAAAATTAGATATGTTCAATTTTTCTGCCCCAAATCAATATGTCTTTGTAATAGCACAACATTTCCAAGGGCTGTACTTAACTGTAGTAACAGGATCCTTTTTTTTCCATTTGATTTATGGAATAATTTTAGGGTTAATTGCTGGAAGGCTCATCGAATTAAAATATTCAGCAGGAAATACTGCTAAATGATGTAGTTTTGGTGAGTACATTTTATTAGTAACTAATGGCATGACAATGACCTTTAAGACTAGGGTGCTTTACAGGACCAATGATTCATATCGATAAGATTATCGGGAACATCAATTCCGATTCGCATCTTAAGGATAAGTATCAAGACATGCTGAGAAGAGACCACGTTGAGAGAATTGAGATCACCAGGCTCGAATCTGAAAGATCTAGAATCAGGAAAGTATCTGATAAAGGAACAGATTTAGGCCTTATCATGATTCCCGGTTCACATATCAATGACGGTGACGTCCTTCTGCTGACAGAAGAGAAAATGGTCATTGCAAAAAGGATATCCGAAAATGTGGCTATAATATCTTTAAGGGTGATATATCGGCCGACCAATTATTTGAAAGGGTGATCAAGCTTGGTCATACTATTGGGAACATGCATAGACCAATAAGGGTTGCAAATGGTAAAATATATTTTCCGATCCAGTCTGAATCTGAAATCGAATTATTTCAAAAGCTACTTTTTAATTTAAGAGATAATCTTGATATTAAAAGTGAGAACATAATTTTTGAACCCGATCCAGGTTACGATATTCATGGGCACTGAAATAAACGGTGAAGATGTCAGTTTATTGCAGATGTCTGACTCTTTTTTTCCAACTGGACTGTACGCAACATCCAATGGGCTTGAAGCGCTATCACAGGTAAAGAGGCTAAAGAGGAAAGATATCTCTCAATTCATTATTATCTACTTGCGCGAGGCGGTAGGCCCATCTGATTGTACGGCTTTGGGTAACGCTTATGAATCATGCAAGAAAGGGGATATTGCTGCTCTCCTCAATATAGATGAATCTTTATTCTTTATGAAAGTAGTTGAGGAAACGAGAAGTGCTTCTGTCAGGTCTGGTAATCAATTGCTGAAATGTGTTAGCACTTTCAGTAAGCACAAAAAAATGATAAAGGATTATCAGAACGCCATTAGTACTGGGAACGCAACAGGAGTATACCCTGTATCCTTTGGGGTTAGCGGCCTGGTCACTTGATATTCCTAAGAACAAAGCTGGATTGATACTAATGTATGGGTTCACTGTAAGCATTATAGGAGCTGCTTTGAGATTGGGCATACTTCAGCATTTTGAAGGCCAGCAAATAATTCATGAGCTAAGACCGGTCATATTGGAAACCGTCATAAAGAATATAGATAGACCGCTTTCAAGCATGTGGCAATTCGCACCAGGTCTAGATATTTTACAAATGAAGCACGAAATGATGAGCTCAAAAATGTTATTACATGAAAATAACGTAATTTTGTTATGTCCTCTAACCGAATTCCTCGAGTTGGTATTGGTGGTCCTGTGGGTTCAGGTAAAACTATGCTAATAGAGCAAATTGTTCCTAGACTTTCTGCAAAGGGATACAAAGCAGGTATAATTTCTAATGATGTCGTTTCCAAAGAGGATGCAGAAAGGATGAGGCGAAATCTTGCAACAGAGAGGGGACTTTTGTCTGAAGAACTAGTAATAGGGGTAGCTACAGGGGGATGTCCTCATACTGCCGTCAGAGAAGATCCATCGATAAATCTTTCTGTAGTAGAAGAAATGGAATTAAAACACAATTATTTAGATTTAATCTTGATTGAGAGTGGTGGGGATAACATTACAACGACATTCAGTCCTGCACTGGCTGACTATTTTATCTATATAATAGATGTAACAGGTGGCGACAAGTATCCTAGAAAAAGGGGACTGGGAATAGAGAGTTGCGATCTTCTCGTAATAAACAAGATAGATATCGCCCCCTATGTTGGAGCAGATCTAAAGATAATGGAACGTGATGCAAAAATTGTTCGAAGTAGCAAACCGACTGTTTTTGTCAATTCTAAAACAGGACAGGGAGTGGATGCAGTTGTATTTTACATTATAAGAGATGTTCTATTTGAGGCTACCCCAAAAAGTTTGGTAAAAAACTAGCTTATTAATGGTAAATTGTCTAGCCACTGTCAAAATTGCAAGAGTCATAATAGAATAATAGAAACTGCACATAGTCTTACTGATCTGGCTTGGGATATCGATTGACTATGACCATCGATTTTTATGCACCAAGAAATATTCCACCAGAGATTGAGATGTATCTCACAGAATCACGGAATCTTGGAGCTGGCAAGTTGGGAAAGGTCGGTATATTGCAGCTTAAACTAGAAATGGATCCAGGGACGGGAAAGACTGTTATAAGAGAACAATATTGCCGTGTACCTCTATTTATACAGCGTGCCATTTATTTGGAAGAGACTCTGCCCGCAATGGCTTATGTGTACATCATTTCCCCTTCAGGCGGGATATTGCAGGGAGATCGATATCGTATAGATATCATGCTTAGTAACAATGCTCTTGCTCATGTTACCACGCAAGGAGCTACTAGAATCTACAAAATGGAAAAAAATTATGGAACTCAGATGGTGAATATCAATATAGGGAAGGGAAGCTATCTTGAGTATATCCCAGATCAGATAATACCATTTCGTAATTCTAGATTCTACCAGGAAGTAGAATTGAATGTACATGACAATGCCACGATGATCTATTCAGAAACAATCGTACCTGGTAGAGTAGCAAGCGCTGAAAAATTCGTTTATGACATCTGTTACATAAAAACTATCGCAAAGAACCAATCGGGTAAACATTAGATTCATAGATATACTAAAGTTAGATCCAAAGAAAAAGACCTTGACTGCTGATGGAATATTAGGAAACTTTGATATAGTTGGCACGATATACATCGTTACTAAAGAATGCTTTCTGAAAGATGTCCAATATAATATTAATGTAAAGATCAAAGAATTTGAGGTTGAGAGCAAATTGTCTGGTGGCACATCAATTCTTCCAGCCAGACAGGGAATAATAGTTAGAATACTAGGTAAAACCACTGAAGATGTGAAGAATCTTATTTTCGAAGTTGTAAGGATAGCTAGGAATCAAATTCTTGGGGCTCCATTCAGCAAGATAAGAAAGGCGTGATTAGTAGCCACATGATTTCATTCTCATCGGAGGTAAACTAAAATCTCTTTACATTATTATATCCTTAATTATGAAATTCCTAAAGTATTTTTTCACAATTTTGTCGGTCTAACATAACATCACCTTCTTCTGAATTATAATCTTTTATTGTATCGTTTCCTTCGCCACAAGTAAATTTGTCAGCACCCTTTCCACCCGTTAGTTCATCGTTACAATTACCAGCTGAAGACAAAGTATCGTTACCGTTAGCCCCAGCTTTAACAGAACTGCATATCCCGTTGACAGTTGTAACTTTATCTTTAATTATGGAATTACCTTCAGAACTGCCATTACTGCTCATGGTAGACATAACTTTATTCTTTGATATGACGACTTGGCTAGATGTCAGATTAGATCCATTACTTAGGGAACTAGAATTCAATATACTGCTGGTATCATTTAAGGCATTTGAAATTAGAGTATTTATTTTAGATTTCAAGTTTTTGGTAAAATTGTTAGTCATCGAAGCTGTCGAGTTCAGTTCTATGGCAAATACAGTTACGTATGAATTGAAAATCAACAATGTGGCTAAGGTGATAATGATCCCATGCAGGAAAGCATTCATGCTTACCATTTTAAATGGTATAGTACTTTATTATTTTTTGGAAGCTATTTCCATTTAGTCAGATGATGGGCAGTATATGCAATGACTATTTTGTAGAAGAAAGATTCATAAAATATATGTATAAAATTCAAATGTTAGAATCAAAAAATAAAAAGAACTGATATATTGTATAGAAAGCAATTTTCGAAATTTTCATACTAATATTGTAAAGAATTGCTTAAAATGATAATTGATTAAATTATTTGTGTTAGATATTGATTATGCATATTGAGAACGCTCACGTAAAATTGCTCTTCTCCGTCGCGTCATTATTATTGTTACTCGCAATAGTAGCGTATGGATTACCGTTTTTACAAAAAGCACTTGCAGCATCGGATACACATATTGTTGCTGCCGGAGATTGGGGTTGTTCTAGCAATACTGAAAAAACAGTAAATAATGCAAAGAGTATGAATCCTCAACTATTATTGGCACTCGGAGATTACTCTTATGAAAAAACTACGACTTGCTGGATTGATCTCATAAAACCAGTAGATTCCATCACAAAAATAAATTTTGGAAATCATGACGATGACAAGGATAGCCTCGTTAATTCATACCTCAGTCATTTCGGACTTCCAAAACAGTACTATTCTTTTGATATTAACAATGTTCATGTATTAACCATGGCAACAGAAGAAAAATTCAGCACCGACTCTGAACAATATAATTTTGTAGTAAACGATCTTAGAAAGGCTGCAAATAATCCAGATATCAAATGGATAATCGTTAGTATGCATTATCCTTTTTACTCTTCTCCAAACACGTGTAAGGAATCAGATTGTGCAGGAAACGAGGAATCCAGAGATCTATTTCATCCCCTGTTCGATAAGTACGGGGTAGATCTTGTTTTACAGGGCCATGTGCATAACTACCAGAGAAGCTTTCCCTTAAAATTCAATCATCAGTCATCATCAATGCCACTAGTAGCAAGTAATAGCAAGACAGATTACGAGAATCCAAAAGGTGTAATTTTCGCAATAGTAGGAACTGGCGGAGTAAACTTACATGGTTTGTCAGATTCAGCTCCATTCATGGCATATCAACAAGATTCAAAATTTGGTATTTTGGATATGCATATTTCTGATAATAAATTAGATGCCAAATTCGTTACAAATGATGGTGCTACCCTCGATCATTTTAGTGTATCCAAAACGGTAAAGAAGAAAATAATTGAAAGAATCAGTGATAATACAGTTACTGATACTAAGGCCAAACCAGTATCAGATAAAGAAGACACTAAAGCCAAAGCACTCTCAGTGGAAAAAGACACTAAAGCCAAACCACTAATAGAAAAAGATGAGAACGGCAATCCATCTATAACCTACAAACTTAATGATGATGCAGCTACTGATACTAAAGCCAAACCAGTATCAGATAAAGAAGATACTAAAGCCAAACCACTCTCAGAGGAAAAAGTACAAAAAGACAAACCGACTATAACCTACAAACTTAATGATGATGCAGCTACTGATACTAAAGCCAAACCAGTATCAGATAAAGAAGATACTAAAGCCAAACCACTCTCAGAGGAAAAAGTACAAAAAGACAAACCGACTATAACC